>DATGGF010000503.1:0-5211 GCA_035308625.1 Acidimicrobiales bacterium
CCCGGTCGCCGCCTTCGCCAACCTCCGCGCCGCCACCAAGGACGGTGGCCGGCTGGCCATGGTGTGTTGGCAGGCCATGATCGAGAACGAGTGGTTGTTCGTCCCCGGGGCGGCAGTCATGGAGATCGTGCCGCTGCCCGATCTCGGTCCTCCCGACGGACCGGGCATGTTCGCCTTGGCCGATGCCGACCGCGTGACGGGACTACTCACCAAGGCGGGGTGGAGCGACGTCACCCTGACGTCGATGCGCACGCCCATGTTGATCGGCGGTGGTGGCACCATGGAGGACACGCTCGAGTTCCTTCGCACCGGCGCCATCGGCCGCACCATGATGCAGAACGCCGATGAGGCCACCAAGGAGCGAGCCCTGGAGGCGCTGCGGGCCGCCCTCACCCCGTTCCTGGTGGCCGAAGGGGTCAAGATGAGCTCGGCCGCCTGGGTGGTGCAAGCGAACGCCTGAGCGCGGCAGCGCCCGCTAACGAGCCCCGAAGGCCAGGTGCTCGTGGACCGAGCGGACCGACGCCGAGCCTTCGCCCACGGCCGCGGCCACCCGCTTGGTCGAGCCCGAGCGCACGTCGCCCACGGCGAACAGGCCGGGATGGCTGGTCTCGAAGGACAGCGGCCGGCGCCCCAGCAGGTCCCACCGTTCGCCCAGCTGGGCGTCGTCCAGGGCGCGGTCGGTGAGGACGAAACCGCGGCTGTCGAGCGCGGCGCACCCTGAGATCCACTGCGACTGCGGGTCGGCGCCGATGAAGGAGAAGAGCGCCGCGCACTCGATGTCGCTGTCGCCGCGTGATCCTTTCGTCCGGAGCCCGGCGAGGTCGTCGTCGCCCAGGAGCTCGACGATCTGGGTATTCGTCTCGATGGCGATGCGGGGATGGCGCTCCAACCGGTCCACCAGGTAGCGGGACATACCAGCCGACAGATCGGGGCCCCGGATCACGACGGTGACCGGGTTCCCCTGCTCGGCCAGGAACATCGCGCCCTGGCCGGCTGAGTTGCCGCCGCCCACCACCACGACCGGTCGGTCCGCGCACAGTCGGGCCTCGTCCTCGGTGGCGGCGTAGAAAACGCCCCGGTTCTCGAAGTCGCGGAGACGGTCGACGTCGAGGCGACGGTACTGGGCTCCGGTAGCCACGATCACCGCCCGAGCGCCCACGAGAGTCCCGTCCGACAGGGCAATCACCAGGTGACCCGCCTCTTCGCGCAGGGAGGCAGCAGCACAGGGGGCGCTCAGATGGGCCCCGAACTTCTCGGCCTGGATCAGTCCCCGCTGCGTCAGATCGGCGCCGGGAATGCCAGTCGGGAAGCCGAAGTAGTTCTCGATCCTCGAGCTGGCACCGGCCTGGCCGCCCGGTGCCGTCATGTCCACGCACAAGGTCCGCAGTCCTTCGGAGGCCCCGTACACCGCGGCGGCCAATCCCGCCGGCCCGCTCCCGGCGATCACCAGGTCGAAGCACCGTTCGGGCAGGCTCCCGATGGTCAGACCAAGATATTCCGACACGATCCCCGGGGTGGCTTGGCGAAGCACCGTCCCCGAGGCGATGACGACCGGTAGATCACCGGGGGTGATGGCGAAGGTCTCGAAGATCGACTCGGCATGCGGGTCGACGTCGGCGTCGAGCCACTCGTGGGGTACCCGGGTCCGGGCCAGGAACTCCCGGATGGCGACCGATTCGGGCGAGAACCGGGAGCCGAGGACGCGGGTGGTGAACGACGCCCCCGTAAGCAGGCTGGCGCGACGGGACATGAAGGCCGCGAGGATCTTGTCGCTCAGCCCCGGCTGGGTGGCAAGGACATCGCGCAACCCACCGGGGGGGATCGCCAACACCTCCCCCGCGCTCGTCACCCGGGCCGACACGAACACCCGAAGGCCGGTGAGCAGGTTGAGCTCCCCCAGGAACCGCCCGGGCCCGTGGCGGGCCAGCATGCGGTCCTCGCCATCGGCTCGGACGACGATCTCCACCTCACCGGAGATGACGACATAGAAGTCGTAGGCCAAGTCGCCTTCGTGATACAGGTATTCACCGGCGGCTACCTGCCGGCGTCGACCGAGGGAGTCGAGCAGGGCGAGCTCCGAGTCCGTCAGCGTGGCGAGAGCAGGGTCGTCGGTCACGGGCACGCCCGCCTCGTCGCTGTCCTCGTCGCCGGGTGGCCCGGCCACCAGGGGTTTCGGCGTGGTCCCCGAAGCATCCCGCCCACTGTATCGGGGGAGGCCTGAGATCCAGCCGTGCACATGGTCGTCACGACCCCCTGATGATCAGGCGCTAGCGATCACCCGCCCGTGCGCGGAGGAGATGACCGTCACCATCCGATAGCCCGCCACCACCAGCAAGATCGCCAGGCCGATCAAGACTCCGAGGAACGGAGCGGCCAACGACGGGGCCTCGGCGAAGACCAACACGGACGAAGTCGACAGGAGCTCGGTGACGATCAGCAGCACCCAAGCTCGGGCTACCAAGCCTCGATCTGGGTCGTTGGGATCGAGGCAATCCCGAAGGGCCTGATAGGGGAACCACAGGCTCGCCACCGGGAGGATGCAGGACCACGCACCCAGCGCCGGAGAGCGTTGTGCCGGGTATCGCAATGCCACCGCAGTTGATGCGGCCCTGTAGAGCCAGAGCATGAAGAGTGCGAGCGCGCCGAGCCGCAGCGGTGTCAACAAGAGGCTCGAAATGGGCGGTGTGACTGCTCCCTCGCCGTAAGGGATGGCGCCGGCGTTGCTGATGACTTCGTGGACGTAATGGAAGTACTGCCTCCAGTGCGACGAAAGGGTGAAGTTGATCGACACCGCGGCAACGTTGCACACGGGGTAGCCGACAACGGCCACTTTCGCCCAACGGAGCATCCCCATTTCGGCCGCCAATGGTTCGGATGACGCTGAAACCAGGTACGGGTCCGATCGAGCCGACGACGTCCACGACGTCCAGGATCGACCGTCCCACCATCGCCATCTGGACTCCCCGGTCGGGTCGCCATACCAGCCCGATTGGTGGCTCGGTCCGCCATGGTCTGCGGGATTGGCCGGGGTGTCCAGCGAGGTCCGGTCGGCAGCCGGCGGCTCGGTCGAGGTCCCGGATCCGCCGGACGTTGCCTCAGGGGGAGGGTCGTAACTCGTCTCAGATCCGTCACGCACAACCTTGGTGGGCAGGTCGTTGGAGAAGTACCGCGCCTCATGAAGGCCGAACGGATCCTTGCGCCACCCGAAACGAGGCTCATCGGCTTCCCTGTCCATGGCTCGACTTCAGCTCGTCACGGTGAAGGTGGCACTCGCCGTGCTGGCCGCGCCCGATTGAGTAGGTCGCACTGCCCTCACGTCTCGCATGGTGCCATACCCGTCTTCAAGGTGCGGCCGGGGGGATCAGCGGCTCGGTCCTCAGGGCCTGGATAGGCCGAATCGAGGCGGGGTACAAGACGACCGAGGTCCCCCTCGATCCGATACCTCGAAAGCCCAGGAGTCGAACAATGACCGGCATCGACCCGCGACATGATGCACATGAACTTCGGCAGCGGTACGCCTTGGCCCGGCCCTTTCCTCATGTCGTGATCGATGGATTTCTCGACCGGGACTCGGCCGAAGCCGTTGCCCGCGAGCTCGAGGCCACCGATACGACTTGGTGGCACCGAGACGACCATCCCGATCAGGTGGCCAAGCAGTGGATGGACGATCCGAGCCGGCTTCCTCCGTCGACGGCCGAGGCTCTGCGGTTCATGAACTCACCCTCCGCCTGCGACTTCTTGTCCGTGCTCACGGGCATCGGAGATCTCAGGCCCGACGATTCCTACTTGGGCGGCGGGGTTCACGTGACCAGCCGGGGTGGCCGGCTCGGAGTCCACTCGGACTTCAACATCCATCCGCAGTCGAAGCTCCACCGCCGTGTCAATGCGCTGCTGTTCCTCAACCGGGACTGGGACCCTCTTTGGCAGGGCCAGCTCGAACTTTGGTCCAAGACCCTGGACGAGGTATCGGTGTCAGTCGACCCGAACCTCAACCGGCTCGTCGTGTTCACCATCACCGACGACGCCTTTCACGGAGTCCCGACGCCACTGGCGTGCCCACCTGATCGCCACCGGTTCTCGCTCGCCCTGTACTACTACACCGCGGACCGACCCGAACATGAGAAGGCGCCGTTTCATTGGGCTGCCTGGCAGGCGGTGGCGAGAACCTAGGAGCTGCCTAGAAGGTCGCGATGGGATTGACGGGACTGCTCGTCAAGCCGGCGAGTGCCAATGGGCAGATCGAGAGTTGGAACTCCCATCGGTTTGACGAGGATGCGACCGCGGCGAGCTCCTCGAGGTCACAGTTGTCGATCAGCCACAGGCCCATGGCGACGATCCCGACGGTGTGGACTGGCAACACTACGTTGCGGTACCCGGAAGGCATGGCATCGGTAGCAGAGTCGCATCCGATGATGGCCACGTCACGCTCCCGTAGCCATGGCAGGGCGGCCGCATGCCAGCCCGGATGGGCGGAGCCAAGTTCCGAGGGCGATTTCGAGCCCATCTCGCGGCGAAAACGACCAAAGCCGGTCCGCAGGAGCACCGCATCCCCGGGCTCCACCCGGACCCCTTGACGAGCCTCGGCCGCTTCGAGGTCCTCGGGAAATGCCCCTTGCCCGGGTTCGAGCCACTCCACGCCCTTGGCTGCCGCCACGTCGAGCAAGACACCCCTCGTGACCGCACCGTGCCGGGCGACGGTGATGGGGAGCGCGTTTACACCCCCAGAGGCGAGGACTTCCGCCGAGCGGCCGTTGTACATCTGACCATCCCAGAAGATGTGGCTGAGCGCATCGAGGTGCGTCATGACGTATCCGTGGACCGTCAGCGCCGTGATCTGCTCCGTGGAGAAGCCGAGGCGAGTCCCGGGCGCCATCGACACGGCCGTCAATTCGCTCTCGATGTTGTGCATCCCCGGAACCACCTCATGGGCGCACGAGACGCTCAGCCCGTCCTTGACCAACTGGGCGGCCCGTCGGCGGACGGCCGGGGTGACCAGGTTGAGTGTCCCGAGCTCGTCCTCTGCTCCCCAGCGGCCCCAGTTCGAGAGGTGCTCGAACCAGGAGAGGACCTCAGACTCAGTGGGTTCGGTCATGGCTGGATTCTTGCCGGTTTCACCCCTGGCGGGGGCCACCGGATGAGGCCCAGCCGAACGGCGTCGAGTTGAGCGTAGGCTGTTCATCGTCCAGATCGGACACGGTGAGCCGGGAAGAC
>DATGGF010000504.1:0-3237 GCA_035308625.1 Acidimicrobiales bacterium
ACCGACCGAGGTGAACGTCGTGGTCCAAGTGCGGCCCAGCCCGGCACTCGAGGCGATCAGTTACTTCTGCGCCGCCGAGTTGCTGGCCAACGTCGCACAACATGCCGAAGCCTCGCGAGCTTCACTCACCTGCGCTCAGCATGGCCCGTGGCTCCGGATCGTGGTGCGGGACAACGGACGGGGCGGCGCCGTCCTCAGCCGGGGTGGTTCGTCCTCGAGCGGGCTGGCCGGTCTCGTCGACCGGGTCGGCGCCGTCGACGGGCATCTGAGCATCGCCAGCCCGGCGGGCGGACCGACGGTGGTCACGGTCGACCTCCCGCTGCATCCCTGACCATGGCCGGCGCCGATGCGATACGGGTGGTTATCGCCGAGGACTCCGCCATTTTGCGCGATGGGCTGGTCCAGCTCCTCGCCGACCGGGGATTCGCCGTGACACGAGCCGTCGGCGACGGCGCCACCCTGGAGCAGGCGGTCGCCGAGGATCCCCCCGACGTGGCGGTCGTCGACATCCGGATGCCCCCGACCTTTACCGACGAAGGACTGCGGGCCGCGCTGGCGTTGCGCCGCAACCACCCCGATGTGGCCATCCTCGTGTTCTCCCAGTACGTCGAGACCCGCTACGCGGCCGAGCTCCTCGCCGGCGGTGCGGCCCGGATCGGTTACCTGTTGAAGGACAGAGTGGCGGATGTCAGCGATTTCGTGGAGGCGCTGGTGCGCGTGGCGTCGGGCGGGACGGCCCTTGACCCCGAAGTCGTGACCCAGCTGATGGGGGCGTCACGTCGCACCGACACCCTGGCCGCGCTGAGCGAGCGCGAACGGGAGGTGCTCGCACTGATGGCAGAAGGGCGTACCAACTCCGCCATCGCCGCCAGCCTCGTCATCTCGGAGGGAGCGGTCGAGAAGCATGTGGCCAACATCTTCGCCAAGCTGAACTTGCCGGCGACACCCACCGACCACCGCAGAGTCCTGGCGGTGCTCAGATACCTCGAGGGATAGCGGAGGCGGAGCTTTCCGTCGGCGGACTGGCCGGATTAGGGCTCGATCTGGAGCTCGCTCATCCGGGCCCAACCATCGCCCGGCGCCTCGACGTGGACGATCTCGGGGACCGCCCTCAGCCACATGGGCAGCTTGGCCACCGCGTCCTGAAAGTGGGCCGACTCGACGTGTGTCTTTCCCGCCTGCTCGTCGCGGAAGGCCTCGACCAGCAACCAGAGGTTGGAGTCCTCGGCGCTGCGGTACCAGTCGAAGCAGATGTTGCCGGGCTCCCGCCGCGTTGCCTCGGTGAACGGTTGGACCAAGGAAAGCCAGTCGTCGGCGAACTCGGGCTTCACGGGGTGCTTGACGACGATGAAGATCACGACCGGAGCCTATTCAGGGAAGGCCTCGGCGGGTGTCAACCACACGGACGCGGCGGGCGTGGGAGAGGTGTGGAGATCCCACCCCCGACCAGTCGACGCCACTAGATAGTCACGATGCCTCGTCCGCTGCGCTGGGTGGGGGCCAGGTGGCTCTTCCTCGTGCCGATCGTCTTGGCATCATGCTCGGGACCACGTGGCCCCTCGGCCTCCACGGCTCCGACCACCACTAAGGCGCTGTCGAGCCCCACGACGTCCACGGCGACTTCCCCGACGACGACCTCCACCGTGCCCAGGCCCATCGGGCCTGCAGGCGGCCCAGTGCCGTCCGGGTTCCAGCCGGGATCGGTGACCTTCGTCTCGGCTTCGACGGGCTTCGTCATCGGCGTCGACTCGTCGTGCCCGGCGACGTCGTGCGTGGCCCTCGCCCGCACGCGCGACGGAGGAGCGACGTGGACATCCTTGCCCGGGCCACCCGCCGCCTATGCCGGGCGAATCGGGCAGGCGACCGCCGGCCCCGGTGTATCCGAGGTCCGCTTCGCCGACGCGCTCAACGGGTGGATCTTCGGTCCTGCCCTGTTCGCCACCCACGACGGGGGAGCCACGTGGCAGGCGGTGCCGGTGAACGGGTCGGTGCTCTCGCTGGAGACGTCGAGCGGGTACGTCGACGCGGTGATCTCACCTTGTGCCGCCGGACAGGACTGCCGCGGCTCGGCGCGGTTGGAACAGGCTCCTGTCGCCAGTGGGAACTTCGCTGTGGTGCTGAGCGGGGTGGCCATGAACGCGTTTCCAGCGGGAGCGGCCGTCCTGGCTCTGCACGCACCGGTCGGGTTCGTGAACCTCGACCCAAACGTTGTGCCGGCGTCTCCCCTGCATGCCACGACCGCGCTGGCTCACCCGGACAGCTGGCATCCCTTCCCCAATCCCTGTTCGGTGACGGCCGGGTACCAGCTCACCGCGTTTGCTGCGCCGGACACCACCCGGCTCTTCACGCTCTGCAGTGGGTCAGGCGCAGCCGGGAGCATGCTCAAGAGCGTCGTCGAGACGGAGAATGGGTCAAGCCGGGCCGTCGGCACGCCGCCGATGGCAGGCGATTCGGGGACGATCGCCGCCGCTTCCGCCAGCACGGTGGTCGTGTCGGCAGTATCGGCCGGTAGCTGGCTGTATCGCTCGACCGACGGCGGCCGGACGTGGGTTACGGCGGCGGACTTCCACGATGGCGGAACTGGGTTCAGCGACCTGGGCTTCACGACCGCCACCCAGGGGGTCGTCATCCATGGATTTGCCGGTCCTCCGGCCAACCCGCCGACCCAACTCCTCATAACCCACGACGGGGGAGCGACATGGAAGGTCGTGCCCATCGGCTAGATCGACCCGGGACCGGCCACGGGCCGAGCCTTGGCGACAGCCGGGCCAGTTCATCAGCGATGACGATGCCCGGATCGGCTGGGGGTGGTCGAATGACCGAAGGCGGCTCGCGTGCGTCGAGAGGCAGGCCACGATGAGACGATCGATCCCGTTCACCGCCCTGGCCATGGTTGTGCTCGGTCTGGGGGCTATTGGTGGTGGTCTTGCTGGTTCGCCGCGGGCAGGCGCCGACACCACCGGCCCGTACTACCTCGCACTCGGGGACTCGGTCCCCGTATGGAACGGCTACGACTCCTATCCCTACCTGATCGCTTCGAACTACGCCTCCACCAATCCGGGTCTCCAGGTGGTGGACATGGCCTGCTCGGGTGAGACGACGGGCACCATGCTGATCAACTCGCTCTGCGCTCCGAACCCCGAGCGCTCGCAGCAGCACGAGGCCCTCGCCTTCCTCGAGGCACATCGAGGTCAGGTCGCCCTCATCACCGTCGACATCGGGGGCAACGATTTGCTT
>DATGGF010000505.1:0-3774 GCA_035308625.1 Acidimicrobiales bacterium
GCCACCGAGGCCGCGCCGCACTTCGACCAGGCCTTCGTGCTCGAGGATCCGCAGCGCCTCCCGGACGACGCCCTTCGAGACGCCCAGGCGGTCGACGAGCTCGTTCTCCACCGGGAGGGGGTCGCCGTCGCCCAGCTCGCCACACGCGATCCGGCCCCGGAACTCGGCGGCGATCGCGTGCGCAGCTTTCACGGCCCCGGGCCTCCAGGTGGTGCGGTCGGATAAACCGCCTGCTATTTTAGCCGGGCGTGGCCGACCTCTACTACGACCCGTACGACTTCGAGATCGACGCCGACCCCTACCCGCTGTGGAAGCGCCTGCGGGACGAGGCGCCGCTCTACTACAACGAGCGGTACGACTTCTTCGCGCTGAGCCGGTTCGCCGACGTCGAGAAGGCGCTCGTCAACTGGCAGGCCTTCATCTCCGGCAAGGGGTCGGTGCTCGAGATGATCAAGGCCGGCGTCGACATCCCGCCGGGCAGCATCCTGATGGAGGACCCGCCCACCCACGACATACACCGCGGCCTGCTGGCACGCGTGTTCACGCCGAAGCGGATGGGCGCGATCGAGCCCCAGGTGCGGCAGTTCTGCGCCAACGCCCTCGACCCGCTCGTCGGCACCGGTCGCTTCGACTTCATCGCTGACCTCGGCGCCCAGATGCCCATGCGGACGATCGGCATGCTGCTCGGGATCCCCGAAGAGGACCAGGAGCGCATCCGCGACCGCATCGACAACGGCCTGCGCATCACCGAGGGGGTGATGCCCGGCACGGAACAGACCGACCGCTACATGGTGGACGACGACTACGGCGCGTACATCGACTGGCGGGCCGAGCACCCGTCCGACGACCTGATGACCGAGCTGCTCACCGCCGAGTTCGAGGACTACACCGGCGAGGTGCGGACGCTGACCCGCTCCGAGGTGCTGGGCTACGTCACCCTCCTCGCCGGTGCGGGCAACGAGACCACGACCCGCCTCGTCGGTTGGGCGGGCAAGCTGCTCGCCGAGCACCCCGACCAGCTCGCCGATCTCGCCGCCGACCCGTCGCTCGTGCCCAACGCGGTCGAGGAGCTGTTGCGTTACGAGGCGCCCTCGCCGGTGCAGTCGCGGTACGTGACCAAGGACCTCGAGTACTACGGGAAGACGGTGCCGGAGGGCTCGGTGATGGTGATCCTGAACGGTGCCGCCAACCGGGACGAGCGGGAGTTCCCTGACCCCGATCGCTTCGACATCCGCCGCAAGATCAACCACCACCTCAGCTTCGGGTACGGGATCCACTTCTGCCTCGGCAGCCATCTGGCGCGGCTCGAAGGGCGCATCGCCCTCGAGGAGGTGCTGAAGCGGTTCCCGAACGGTTGGGACGTCGACTGGGAGAACGCCGAGCAGGCCCACACCTCCACGGTGCGGGGCTGGGACCGGCTACCAGTCTTCGTGAAGTAGGGCGGCCGTCGAGGCCGAGCCCGCCCCGCCCGTCGCTGCGCCAGCGCCGCTGCCGCCTGCGCCAAGCCCCAGGGCATTGATCCACAGCCGAGCCACGGTGTCGACGCCGGTCTCGAAGTCGGCGTCGGACCCCTGGTGGGCGAGCCACAGCTCGGCAAAGCGGTGCGTCATGGCGCCGAGCGCCTCGGCGGCGACATCGGCGTCGATCTTCGGGTCGGCCAGGCCGCGCCGCTGCAGCAGGCGGATCGAGCCCGCGACCCGCGCCGAGTCGTCGCGTTGCCACGTGCTGCGGGTTGCCGCGAGCTCGTCGTCGAGGCGCGC
The DNA here is from genome assembly GCA_035308625.1 of Acidimicrobiales bacterium. Lineage (GTDB taxonomy): Bacteria > Actinomycetota > Acidimicrobiia > Acidimicrobiales > UBA8190 > DATGGF01. The sequence goes on from DATGGF010000505.1 coordinate 1,761, forward strand.
CGCCTGCTCGATCACGCCGAGGAGCTGTGCCTCGGCGCGGTAGGTCTCGTAGTGGCGGCGGATGGCTTCCTGGAGGCGTTCCTGCGGGGTCATGCCGGAGCGGGGCAGGATCACCTCGTCGACCGGAGCGCGCAGCTTCGCGTCCACCTCCCCGGCGATCTCCCGGAACAGGACTTCCTTGGACTCGAAGTAATGGTAGAAGGACCCGTAGGACACACCCGCCCGCTTGGCAATGTCGGCGATGCGCGCGTCGAGGAGCCCGTCCTCGGCGAAGACCTGCTTGGCTGCCTCGACGAGACGGGAGCGCGTCCGCGCCGCCTTCAGCGAGCGCGGGCCGAGGGGCGCGACGGCGGCGCTGCCGTCGCCGTCGCGCCCGTCCGCGATCGGTTCAGGCCGCAGCGTACTTGCCGACCTTCATCGCCTTTGCGAGCGTGCCGCCCATGATGAGCTCCTGGTCCGCGACAGGGAGGCCCTCGACGACCTCGCTGTAGCCGAGCGGGTCGCCCAGGCCTTCTGGGTGCGGGAAGTCCGAGCCGAACATGAGCCGGTCGGCAGGGAGGCCCAGGTCCATGAGGCCCTTCGGGTCGGGCTCGTGGAAGATGTGGATGTAGATGTTGCGTTTGAAGACCTCGAACGGGTCTTCGTCGAACAGCACGGGCGAGCGCTCATAGGCGGACTGGATGCGGTTGACGAACGGGCGGATCCAGGTGGCCATGTACTCGACGGGCATGAACTTCAGCTTGGGGAACCGGGTCGCCAAGCCGTGGCCGATGATCGATGCCATACCGTCGTGGACGGGTTGCTTGTCCGACATCATGGCCTGGAAGGCCGGCGAGCCGGTCGCCTTGAAGGGCAGCATCTCGTTGCCGATGCCCTCCCATTCGTTCGTGTAGCGCTGGTAGCCGGCATCGCCGGAGTGCATGCCGACCACGATGTCGAGACGCTCGACCTCGGCCCAGAACGGGTCGAACTCGGGCAGCGCGAACGACTTGCGCCCCTTCCAGGTCGGCACCGGCGCAACGCGCATCAAGAAGATCTTGGCGCCTCGCTCGTGGACGTAGTGGAGCTCCTCGATCGCCGTGTCGTTGCCGGCAGCGAGGCTGATGATCGGCGTCGAGAAGATGGCATCGGAGTACACGTAGCTCCAGTGCTCGTGCATCCACTGGTTGAGGGCGTGGACGATGGTCACGGCGATGTCAGGGTCGTCGGCCACCCGCTCCTCGACGACACTGGCCAGCGTCGGCCACAGCAGCGTGCGGTCGATGCCCATGTCCTTCATCAGCGCCAGGCGCGGCTCCGGGTCGAAGAACGCGTCGATGCCCGGCATCACCCTCGGCTTGACGCCGGTGTGCCCGCCGACGCCACCATGGCCACGGTTGGCGGCGGTGTTGCCCCAACCGCCGGGCACGGCAACGCGGTTGAAGGTCGGGTTGGGGATGTACTCGCTGATGTGGTCGCGGATGGCGAGCTTGGTCCGCCCCCCGACCTCGACGTACTTCATGACCCCCTGGTACTCGCGGGGGATGAACTTGGTCAGCGCGTCCTGGTTCTCGTAGAGGTGGTTGTCGGCGTCGAACGTCTCGTACGGCAGGCGCCGCTCGCGCATGTAGATGAGGTCAGGGGTGGTGTCGGCCACGGGGCGGGTCTCCTCGTCTGGGTGCGGTGGTCTGCCCATTCTGAACGATATTGACATCAATGTCAACGAGGATGGGCTCGCCGGATTCGCCGCCCCCGGGGCCTTCCGTCGCCCCCGTCCGCTCGGCCGCGCCCGCCCGCTCGGGGGCGCCTGCCCGCTCGGGGTGCCTGCCCGCCCGGCCACCCCTGGGGCCTTCCGCCGCCGCCGGGGCCGGTCGCCGACGGCGTGGCACCGATTCGGTACCGATTCGGCGCCAAGCCGCCCCCGACCCGGTGCCGGCTCCGGACCAGGCGTCGGCCGTCACCAGGTGTCGATGTAGGGCCGCTTCTTGCCTGGGCGGGGCGGCGGGGGGGCCGCCGTCAGGAACCTCGTGACCCA
>DATGGF010000506.1:0-3605 GCA_035308625.1 Acidimicrobiales bacterium
CTGCCCCGGCCCTTGGAGCCCTCGGACGCCACCGCCCGGATCCGGGTGGCCGTGGTCGACATGGGGTCGGGCCTTCCGGTCTTCGGCGCCGGATGGTTCGGCGTCCGGGCGCGTCATGGCGACGTCGAGGGCGAGTACGCCCTCTTCATGCCCATGACCACCGAGCAGGCCACCATCGGCGGGCGCGAGACCTTCGGGGAGCCCAAGAAGATCGGCCAGGTCACCTTGGAGACCGACGGGGACCGGGTGGTCGGGCGCATGGCCCGCATGGGCGCCACGGTGGCCGAGCTGGCCGGCACCCTCGGGCCCGAGCAGCCCGGCTACGAGCGCGACAAGGTCGACTTCTACTTCAAGGCCTTCCCCGACCCCTCGGGTAACGGCCTGCAGGACGACCCTGCGCTCGTCCACTGCCACCGGCACGAGACGGCCCGCCTGGTGCGCCCGGTCGACGGCGAGTGCAAGCTGCTCGAGGCGCCGCTCGACCCCGTCGCCGACTTCCCCGTGCACGAGGTCCTGTCGTTCGACTTCGCCGAGATCGCCTCCAGCCAGCGCGGGGAGATCGTGGCCCGGGTTCCCGCCGACTGGGTGCTCCCCTTCGTCCACCAGCGCTACGACGACCTGTCGGTGCTCGGGGCCCGGCGGTGAGCCCGGCCTCGCCGGCGAAGCTCGTCCCCAGAGCGGCGGACGACCGCTACACCGTCATCTCGGCCGACGGGCACGCGGGACTCCCGGCCGAGCAGTACCGGCGCTATCTCGAGGCCCGGCACCACGCCGCCTTCGACGCCTTCCTGGCCGAATGCCAGGCCAAGCGGGACGAAGCGCTCAAATTCAATTACGACTACATCATGGGGTGGGAGACCCAGAACGAGGAGGGCCTCAAGGGCGCCTTCGACCCCGTCGTGCGCGACAAGGAGCTCGACACTGACGGCGTGGCCGCCGACGTGCTCTTCGCCGATGCCGATGCGGTCACCGGCATGGCCTCGCCGCCGTTCGGGGCCGGGTTGTTCGCCGGCGCCATCGAGGACCCCGAGCTGGCCTTCGCCGGCGCCCGGGCCCACAACCGCTTCCTGGCCGACATGTGCGCGCACTCGCCCCAGCGCCGGGGCGGCATCGCTCTGGTGCCCATCACCCACGACGTCCCCCGAGCCGTGGCCGAGATCGAATGGGTGGCATCCCAGCCCGGCATCCGGGGCGTCATGATCCCCACCATGTGGCGCCGGCGCGCGCCGTACAACGACGTCGTCTACGACCCGGTGTGGGCGGCATGCGCCGAGACGGGCCTCCCCGTGCACACGCACTCAGGAGAAGCGCCGATGGAGGAGTACGGCGAGCACACCGGCGTGTACCTGGCCGAGGTGGTGTGGTGGGCCGTGCGTCCGGCCTGGCACCTGCTCTTCAGCGGCGCCTTCGAGCGCCACCCCGGCCTCAAGTTCGTGGTGACCGAGGCAGCCGCGTACTGGGCCCCCGACATGATGTGGAAATGGGACCAGTACATGGGGGGTGGCCACACCACCAAGAAGCTGGCCGCCATGTTGCAGGGGAAGATCTCGAAGCTTCCGTCCGATTACTTCGGCACCAACATTTTCATCGGCGCTTCCACCATGTCCAAGGAGGAGATCCGCCGGCGGTACGTGATCGGCACCGACGTCGTCATGTGGGGCACCGACTACCCCCACCCCGAGGGCACCTGGCCCCACACGCTGCAGAAGCTCCAGAGCGACTTTGCCACCGTGCCGGTGGACGACACGGCGGACATGTTGGGGATCACCGCGGCCCGGGTGTACGGCTTCGATCTCGACGAGCTCGTCCCCATCGCGTCCCGGATCGGGCCCACCCCGGCCCAGTTGGGCCAGGATGCGACCCTGCGCTCGGATCCCGAGGAGCGCGCCTCGGCGCGCTGGTGGAAGGCCGAGTACGGGGTGGCGCCGCCAGGTTGACCGCGCCGTGGCGCACGCGCCGCGTTACCAGGAACGCAGCACCTGGTGGCGGTCGAAGGCGTTGCAGGTGGAGTCCAGCGGGTAGTCGTCCTCGGTGACCGGGGTCGCCACCTCGGCCACGGTGGGCCCGATCACGTCACCCACCAAGCGCAGGGCGTCCAGATCGAAGCCGTAGAGGGCGGCCGCGTTCGTCTCCACCATCTGGAGCGTCTCGGCCGGGTCGCACCCGCCGAAGGCGGCCCGTAGGGCGAGCGTGCTGTAGGGATAGCTCCCCTCCGAGTGCGGATAATCGGCGCCCCACATGATGCGCTCGACCCCCACCTCGTGGCGCACGGCCGACTCGCTCGAGCGCAGAAAGCTGGCTCCGACGTGGAAGTTGCGGGCGAAGTACTCGCGCGGCGTGAGCGACATCCCCTTGGCGGCGGCGCCGAAGAAGTTGGCCTCGGCCGCGTTGCCCAGTGTCATGCGGCCGTAGAACCAGTCGAGGGTCTCGAGCCCACGGGGGATCCAGGCCAGGCCCTGTTCGGTGAGGACGACCCGCAGACCGGCGTGGCGTTCGAGCACCCCGCCGAAGATGAGGTGCCATGCCGGGCGATGCGAGAACCAGGGCAACTCGACGAGCATGATGGCCCGGGCCACTTCGTGGTCCCCGTAGTCGGGGATGCCCCCGCCGCCGTGGATGTTCACCACCACGTCGAGCTCCTCACACAGGTCCCACAGGGGCTCGTACACCGGCTCCCACCACGGGGCCAGGCCACAGCCCGGCGGGATGGAGGGCAGAAGGATCCCGCCGAAGGGCTCGAAGGCGCCGGCGGCCCAGCGGATCTCGGCCAGCGCGTCGTCGACGCGGTTGACGAAGACCTGCGCCACCCCGGCGCGCCGTTTCGGCGTCTTGGCGCAGAAGTCGGCCAGCCAGCGATTGTGGGCCCGGATGCCGGCCCAGCGCCGGTCGTAGTCGGCCTCGCTGGGTGGCAGGGCCACCAGGCTCCCCTCCTGGAAGAAGGGCGGCACCGTGTTGGGGAAGATCACCTCGGCGGCGATGCCGTCGGCCTCGTTCTCGGCCAGCCGGCGATCGGAGTCCCAACTGCGATAGGCGGTGGGGGCGAGCAAATCGGCGAAGGGATTCGTGTACGCCGCCGCCCAGGCATCGAAGTCGTCGTGCCAGCGCGGCGCCAGGTACGGCCGGTAGTCGGGGATGTCGGCGCCAGCGTGGGCGTCGGCCGAGACGATGGTGTAGCGGCGATCAGGCGCGAGGTGGGCGGCTGCGCTCACGTGAGGCCCTCGAGCGCCGAAGGGGGCAGCTCGCCCTTGGCGATGGCGTCGGCCCGGGCGTGCAGGAGCCGGCCGGCCGCGTCGAGGTCGTGGCCGATCACGAAGCGCCCTTCCTTGACGCCGCGCACGGCGAAGCGCCCCAACTCGACCAGGTCGACCGTGTCGGTCGGCCGCCCCGCGGCCGCCAGCTGGGCCTTGAACTCGGCGAAGGTCGTCCCCGGCGCCGGTGGGCGGGGGCGGACCCGGGCCAGCTCGGGCGGGCGGTTGCGCTGGGCCTCCCACAGGCCCGTGTCGAGCAGGCCGCCACCGGGATAGAAGACACAGGCGCGCAGGTTGGTGCCCTGGGCTTTGAACTGATGGGCCAGCGCCTCGGTGAAGCAGCTCACCGCCGCCTTG
>DATGGF010000507.1:0-1722 GCA_035308625.1 Acidimicrobiales bacterium
TCGGGGCGCGGGGCTGGGGGGCGCGGTGGCCGTGACCTTCGATCTGCGTCCCGGACAGCGCAAGGCGGCCACGTTCTGCCTGGCCTGGGACTTCCCAGTCGTGCAGTTCCGCAACCCGCTCACCGGGACCCGCTGGCACAAGCGGTACACCGAGTGGTACCCGGGCCCGTACCGGGGCTGGGACATCGCCCTCGACGTGCTGCACCAGGCCGGCGTCATCGAGAGCGGGATCGACGCATGGTGGAAGCCGATCGCCACCGACCCGACCTATCCGCTGTGGCTACGGACGGCGGCGCTCAACGAGCTCTACTACGACCTGTTCGGCGGTGTGTTCTGGGAGAACGGCTGCCTCACGAAGCCCAAGCGTTTCGGCCGGCGCAAAGGTCAGCACCTCTATTTCACGCTGGAGGACGACGACTACCGCGACTGCGAGAGCTTCGACGTGCGGCACTACGAGACGCGACATCTCCGCCAGCTCTATCCCGACGTCGAGCGGGACGTGCTGCTGGGATGGGCCGACCTCATCGCCGCCGACCCCAAGGGCCGCACCCCTCACGACGCCGGATCTCCCGTGGACGACCCGTGGTTCGTGGCCAACCAGTACTCGGCGACGAAGCCGGGAGAGGCCCCCTTCGACGTGGACTGGCTCGACTTGCCCTCGAAGTTCGTGCAACAGGTGCACGCCTACTGGCGTTACACCGGTGACGACGACTTTGCCTCGGAGGCCTACCCGGCGGCGCGCCGCACCATGGAGCATCTGTTGGCGCGTGACGTCGACGGCGACGCCGTACCCGACGCCCAGGGCTACTGCACCACGTACGACGACATCGACATGCGCGGCGCCGCCACCTACGTGGCCACCCTGGCCATCGGCGCCTGCGAGGCGATGGCCGACCTGGCCGTCGCCTTCGACTCCAGCGGAGCCGACCAGCCATGGCGGCAGGCGGCCGCCCAGGCCCGCGCCACCGTCGAGTCCTCCTTGTGGGTGGAGGATCCCGGCTACTACCTGCTCGACAGCGCCGGGCCTCTGGGGGACGCGCTGATGGCCGACGCGTTGTGCGGGCAGCACTACGCGTCGTTGTCCGGCTTGCCCGACGTGCTCGACCGCGAGCGCATGGCCCGGCACCTGACGCTCGTGTTCCGGCGCAATGTCCTGGCCTTCGGCCAGGGCCGGTGGGGGGCGGTGAACGTGACCACCACCGACACGGACGCGCCGTTGTCGGTGCAGGCCCGGGCGGTATGGCCGGGCGGGACGTACTACGTGGCCGCGCTCATGTACGCGCTGGGCAAGGCGACCGGCCGCACCGACCTGGTGGCCGCTGCGCTGACTACGGGGTACGGGGCGTTCCACACGACGTACGAGGACGACGAGCACGCTTTCTGGTTCGACACCCCGGCGCTGTGGATCCCCGGCGCGCCTTTGCGCTACCGGGCCCCGGCCTACCAACGGAACCGGGCCGTCTGGGAGCTGCTGGCGGCGGTGAAGGATCCGTTCCCGCCCGGTTGGTCACCGCACTGAGCGACAGCGCGGGTCAAGATCTTCAGGTGCAGGCCGGACCCGAGGAACACGAGAACCTGGCCGGCCGGCTGCTGGTGGCCTCGCCCCAGCTGGCCGACCCGAACTTCACGCGCACGGTCGTCCTGGTCCTCGAGCACGGAAGTCCTGGAGCCGTCGGGGTCGTGCTCAACCGGCCCATGCACGTCGGGGTGGGCGAGATCCTC
>DATGGF010000508.1:0-14529 GCA_035308625.1 Acidimicrobiales bacterium
GGATGCAGGTCTATCTCCCGCTCAACTCACCGGTGGACTTCGCCATCACCAAGCTCCTGGCCCACGGCGTCGCCATGTTGCTCGAGTCGCAGCTGCCCAAACTCGTCGTGAGCACCATGTCCAAGGAGGTGCGCAGGGGCCGCGTCTTCATCGACTGGAGCCAGAACGACAGGATCAAGACCACGGTCAGCGTCTACTCGCTGCGGGCGCGGCCGACACCCACCGTGTCGACGCCCTTGCGCTGGGAGGAAGTGGAGGCGCACGTGGGAGCGCCGGCCGACGCGCTCTCCTTCGGGCCCGACGAGGTGCTCGAACGGGTAGACCGCCACAGCGACCTCTTCGCCCCGGTGGCGGAGCTCGAACAGGTCCTCCCTCCCCAGGTGGTCGAGCTGTTGGCCGGACCGGTAGAGCGATGAGCAACGTGATCGACGCCGCGTTGCGCCGCGTCGACAGGTTTCAGCGGTCGCACCGGGTGCCGGCGTTCGCCTTCGGGGTGGTGAAGAAGTACGGCGACGACCGTGGCGGGTCGCTCGCCGCACTGGTCACCTACTACAGCTTCCTGTCGCTCTTCCCATTGCTGCTCGTGCTCGTGACCGTTCTCGGCATCGTGGTGGGGAGCGGGTCGAGCCTGGCCGCCAAGGTGCAGGGCTCGGCCTTGTCCAAGTTCCCGGTCATCGGCCCCCAGCTCAGCGGCCACATCGGCACGCTGCACGGCAGCCCGCTGGCGCTGACCATCGGGTTGCTGGGGTTGGTTTGGGGCTCGTTGGGCGCCAGCCAAGCCGGGCAGTACGCCATGGCCCAGGTGTGGAACGTGCCGCTGGTGGAGCGACCGGGGTTCTTGCCCCGGCTGGCCCGGAGCGTCATGCTCCTCGGGGTCCTCGGCTTCTTCCTGGTGGTGAGCACTGCATTGTCGGGCTACACCGCCTTCTCGGGACACCAGTCACTCCTGGCCCGCGTGGGAAGTGCGCTGCTGAACACGGTGGTGGACGTGGGGCTGTTCTCCACGTCCTTCCGGATCCTCACGCCGGCGGACGTCTCGACGCGCGAGCTCCTGCCCGGTGCGGTGCTGGGCGGCGTGGCCTGGACCGGGTTGCTCCTGGGTGGCATCGCGCTGGTCGGCCACGAGCTGCGCCATGTCAGCCAGACCTACAGCGTGTTCGCCACCGTGCTCGGGTTGCTGTGGTGGTTGTACCTGAGCGCCCAAGTCGTCCTCTACGCCACCGAGGTGAACGTGGTGCGCAGCCGGCACCTGTGGCCCCGCAGCCTGGTCCAACCGCCGCTGACCCCGGCCGACCGCCGGATGCTGACCGCCTACGCCGCCGAGCAGCGACGTCGCCCTGACGTGCGCGTGTCGGTGGGCTTCGACCCGCCCATCGAAGGAGAGGCCTAGCGCCTAACCGGTCAACCCCGTCGACGTCGCCACCAGCTCGGCCATGGCCCCGAGCTGCTCCACGTAGTGGGACCGGGACCGGTGCTCGAAGCGCAGGCTCAAGGCGGTGGCCCCGGCTTCGGCATAGGCCTCGACCACCGCCGCAGTCTCGCCGGGTCGCGACAGGGGGTCGACCGGTGGCTCGGGGGCGAGCACCACTTCGAAGGCGCCGGCCCGGGCCTGCACGCCCTCGGCCAGCGCGGGGTCGGCCAACAGCGCCCGCAGATCGGGCAGAGCCAGGCCGAAGGGGATCCAGCCGTCGCCGAGCTCCACGGCGCGGCGCAGCGACCGGCGGCTGCGCCCGCCGATCCACATCGCCACCGGCCGGTCGAGCCCGCACGGGTCGACCACCACGTCGGAGAACCGGTAGTAGGGCCCGTCGTAGCTCGGCGCCCGCCGCCCGAAGGCGGCGCGTATCGCACGCAGCGCATCGTCGGCGCGGGCGCCACGGTCGTCGAAGGGCACCCCGAGCATGTCGAACTCCGGTCGCAAGGTGCCCACACCGACGCCGAGCAGCACCCGGCCGCCGCTGGCCTCGTCCAGGCTGCCGTAGCTCTTCACCACTTCCAAGGGATGGTGGTAGCCGAGGACGAGCACGTGCGAGAGCAGGCCGATCCTCGTCGTGTGCGCCGCCACCGTGCTGAGGGTGACGAGGGGGTCCCAGTACCGGCCGCCGCGCTGGCCGGCCGCGCCGGCCGGGACGCACACGTGCTCCGGGCACGACACCCACTCGTAGCCGGCGGCTTCCGCGGCGCGCGCCACCTCCACGATGTCGTCCATGGTGCCGTCGAGCTCCCATGGCGGCGGGTCGAAGCGCGGGTTCAGGTTGACCACCGGCGTCACGATGCCCAGACGCACGCGACCTCCTCGAGCCTCAGGCGAGCAGCACGGCGGCGGCCGTGACGCCGACGACGATGATGACGAGCCGGAACGCCTCCGCCGGAAGCCGGCGGGCGACGACGCCACCGACCTGTCCGCCGACCACGGCGCCCAGGGCCACCAGCCCCGCCGGCCCCCACGCCACATGGGTGGCGGCGATGAAGAACAACGCCGACACGGTGTTCACGAGCAGCGTGAGCACGTTCTTGGTGGCGTTCAACCGATGGAGCCCGTCGGCCAGGAACACCCCCAGCAGGCCCAGGAGGATGACGCTCTGGGCCGCGCCGAAGTAGCCGCCGTACACGCCGGTGACGAAGACGAGGCCGAACAGCGTGCGCCCTCCGTGCGGGCGCCGGCGCGAGTCGGCCAGGGCACGCGCCAGGCGCGGTTGCACGGCCACCAGCGCGCAGGCCACCAGGATCAGGGCCGGCACCACGGCCCGGAAGACGCTGTGGGGAAGCGCCAGGAGCAACACCGCCCCGGTGAGGGCTCCCGACGCCGACGCGCCGGCCAGGACGACCACGCGTCGGCCCTGGCCGGCCAGCCCGGCCCGAGTGGCCACCACGGAGCTGGCCGATCCCGGGACGAGACCCACGGAGTTGCTCACGTTGGCCAACACGGCCGGGTAGCCGAAGGCCAACAAGGTCGGGAACGTGATGAGCGTCCCCGAGCCGACCACGGTGTTCACCGTGCCCGCGGCCAGCCCAGCCCCGGCAATGGCCAGGGCTTCGAGCGGGGACATGGCGAGGGTCTAGTGGACCCCCGCGCCCCGCTCAAGGCAATCAGCCGTGCCCGCCGCCCCGGACGGGATGAGGGGTCAGGCGGTGACGGGCCTGCCTGGCACCGGACTCGGGGTCACGGGCCGGCCGGCCACGGGACGACCGGCCACGGGCCGGCCCGTCATGGCCGAGCGGTCGGCCGCCGGCACAGTGGTGCGCGCCATGCGCGGCACGCCGCCGGTCATGCTCACGGCCATGGCCATGGCTCCGAGCATCAAGAGGATCGCCCCGGGGCCGAACGAGTAGGCCACCTCGCGGCCCAGCAACGTGAGCGGCCCCGCGGGCACGAAGACGCCGGCCGACCGCACGAGCACGGGCCATGCCTCGGGTCCGATCACGAACCATGCGCCGGCCACTACGGCCAGGAGTCCGGCGGCGAAGGTGCTGATGCGACCGAAGCCCGCCATGGCACGCGGCAGGGCTCCGAGCATCACCGCGGCGGCGACACATGCCGCCGCACCGGGAGCAAGCCACAGCACCGCGTGCGGGAGGCTCCAGAACCACGACATCGTGCCGTCCCCGTCGGCACCGATCATGGGGCCGATGAACGGGACGATCCCGCCCCATGCCCCCACCAGGAGCGTGAGAACACCGAGCAAACCGAGTCCACCGACCGGCACCGTGCCGCCGCCTCCGCCGACCGGAGCTTCGGCGGCATCGGGCGCATCGTTCGAGTCCGGGATAGGTGGTGGGATCGCCACCCGCTCTCGCTCCACCACTTGGATTCCGTGTGACGTGGTTGCCATTGAGATCCACCTCCTCGTCCGATCGTGTGGTTCCCCGCCCACGATCCGGACAAACGGACCATCCCGGTTGCGGCGACGTCCGTCGCGCTTCCGGCGTGGCGGCGTTGTGCTCCCGTTGGCTTCCCACTGAGGCAACGTGTGTACCAGTCCCCGGGGACGGGGGCATGATGGGACACAGGGCTGCGGCGGCCACCCGTCTGCGCCCACGCGTCCACAAGGGGAGCGAGGAGCACAGAGGCATGACGACCGACGCCAGCTTCGATGTCGCCGAGACGGACCACCAGGGGGTCCCGGTGTTGACCGTGCGCGGAGAGGTGGACGTCTCCACCGCTCCGGAGCTGCGTGAGCGATTGCTGCTGTTAGCCGAACGGGGCCGGACTACGGCGGTCGTCGACCTGAGCGAGGTGTCCTTCGTGGACTCCACCGCGTTGGGGGTCCTGGTGAGCGGGGTGAAGCGCCTGCGCAGCGCCGGTGGCGACTTGACCTTGGTCGTCACCCAACCCCACATCAGCAAGGTGTTCGAGATCACCGGCCTGACCGACGTGTTCCGCATCTTCCCCACCCTCGACCAGGCGGTGGCCGGATGACCGCCGATCTCTCCTGGGCGCCAAGCGGCGGCGAAGCGCTCGGCACGCGCGATCGTGTCGAGCTGTCTCTGCCGGCACGGCCTGATCTGCTGTTCCTGGTGCGCATGACGGCAGCGGCCGTCGCTTCGCGGGCGGACTTCGGCTACGACCAGATCGAGGACCTTCGTCTGGCCATCGACGAGTTGTGCCTGACGGTATGTGGTGACGCGCCGACAGACGGGCGCCTGCAGCTGCTGTTCAAGTGGGGCGAGGACGCCATCGAGGTCGTGGGTGTGTACGAACCCGACTCCGGCGAAGGGGCCCTCTCCGTCGATCCGGAGCCGGCGCAGCCGGCCAGCGAGCTCTCCCAGCGCATCCTCGACGCGCTGGTCGACGAGCACGGCACCGACCTGATCGGCGGGTGTCCGCGAGCTTGGCTGCGCATGCAGCGCCGGGTGAGCGGCCCGTGACGGTCAGGGTGCATGACCGCAACGAGCTCCGGGCCTTGTTCACGGAGTTCGCCGAGCACCGCGACGAGGCCGTCCGAGCCACTCTGATCGAGGCCCATGTCGGCTTGGCCGAGCACCTCGCCCGGCGGTTCACCCATCGCGGGGAGCCGTACGACGACCTGGTGCAGGTGGGTTCGCTGGGCCTGATCAAGGCCGTCGACCGGTTCGACCCGGAGCGGGGGGTCGAGTTCACCACCTACGCGACCAAGACGATCCTCGGCGAGCTCAAGCGCCACTTCCGCGACAAGGGCTGGGCCATCCGCGCCCCCCGGCGCATCCAGGAGTTGTACCTCCACCTGGGCCAGGCCATCGCTCAACTGTCACAGGATCTCGGACGGTCCCCCACCATCAAGGAGCTCGCCCAGGAGACCGGGGCTTCGGAGGACGACGTGATCGAAGCGCTCGAAGCCGGCCAGGCATACCGATCGGCTTCGCTCGACGGAGCCGGCCCCGACGAGGAGTCCCTCGGTGCGCGCCTGGGCGAGGAGGACAGCGGTTTCGGCGACGCCGAGTGGCGGGCGGTGCTCCTCCCCCACATCGGCACCCTCGCCCCGCGCGACCGGGAGATCCTGTTCATGCGCTTCGTGGGTGGCCTCACCCAGTCCGAGATCGCCGACCGCATCGGCATCAGCCAGATGCACGTGTCGCGCCTGCTGACCCGCAGCCTCCAGGCGCTGCGCCAAGCGTGCGCGTCAGCTGGTGGCCTCCAGGGCGCCGAAGAACCACTGGCCGACTGAGTCCCCGGAGATCTTGCGCTCGGCATCGGGCCGATCGGACGGCCCGCTCGGGCGGCCCGCATCGGGTGGTTCAGCAGGGTGAGCGCCGGGTAGGGCTTGCGCTACGGCCGTCCCAGCTCCACCCCGAGGGGACCGGCCCGACCAGGAGGGTCGCCCATGCCGCAGCGGCGTCGTCCGGAGCTCACCGAGGCCGTGATGGGAGAACGGTTCGTCGGCCACCGTCGCTCTACCCGGACCTTCGCGCCGGGTCGGACATGCTCCCATCCCGGGTGCGCGACCCGGTTGTCCATCTACAACGGCGGGACGTTGTGTGCCGTGCACGTGGCGCTCCGGCCAGTGACGCTGGCCGCGGCCGGCTCGGACGATCCCACGGAGCTCGCCGCCAGCTGACCGTCGATGCCTGCCCCCCGCCGCCCGGGCCCGGGGTTTGACGGCCCAGGCCCCGGGTACGAAAACTGCGGGCACGGGATGCGCACCCTCCGCCCGCGTGCCTGCGAGGTGCTGGTCCCGCCTGGGCCCGGTGGCAGCGACATCGGTCGCAGCCGAGCTCTCCGGCCCGGGCGGACCCACCTCAGGCGCTCCGGCACAATGGCAAGGCGATGGCCGAGCTCTCGACCTACCGTGCCAAGCGCCGGGCCGGGAAGACACCCGAGCCCATCCCGAGCGGCCCCGTCGAAGCGGAGTCGGACGACCGCTTCGTAATTCAGGAGCATCACGCCCGGGCGCTGCACTGGGACTTCCGCCTCGAGCGCCAAGGTGTCCTCGTCTCGTGGGCCGTGCCCAAGGGCCTGCCGGCCGACCGCAAGACCCGGCGCCTGGCCGTGCGCACCGAGGACCACCCGCTCGACTACGCCGACTTCGAAGGCGAGATCCCGCACGGCGAGTACGGCGGCGGGTCGGTCAGCGTGTGGGACCGTGGTCGCTACGACCTGGAGAAGTGGTCCGACCGCGAGATCATGGTCGTCCTGCACGGCGAACGCGTCGACGGCCGCTACGTACTCATCCACACCGGCGGCAACCAGTGGCTGGTGCACCGCATGGACGATCCCGCCGATCCGGCATTCGAGCCGTTGCCTGAGTTGGTGCGGCCGATGCTGGCCACCGCCGGCCCGTTGCCCCGCGCCGATGACGAGTACGGCTTCGAATTCAAGTGGGACGGCATCCGAGCCATCTGTTACGTCGACGGCGGGCGCATCCGTCTCCTCACCCGCAACGACCGCGATGTGACCGTGTCGTACCCCGAACTGCGGGCCTTGGGGGAGGCGATCGGCGCCCGGCCCGTGGTGCTCGACGGCGAGATCGTGGCCTTCGGCGACGACGGCGTCCCCAGTTTCGGCGCCCTGCAGGAGCGGATGCACGTCATGGAACCGGCCAAGGCCCGCCGCGGCGCGCAACGGACACCGGTGGTCTATCTGGCCTTCGACGTCCTCCACCTCGACGGGCGCTCCACGGTGCGTCTCGCCTACGAGGAGCGACGCGCCCTTCTCGACGGGCTCGGCTTGGCGGGAACGCACTGGCAGGCGCCGCCGTGGTTCCGGGGCGGCGGTGCGGCCGTCCTCGCCGCCGCGGACCAGCAACGTCTCGAGGGGGTGGTGGCCAAACGCCTGGGCAGCGTGTACCAGCCGGGCCGGCGCAGCTCCGAGTGGATCAAGGTGAAGCACACCCGCACCCAGGAGGTCGTCGTGGTCGGGTGGACACCGGGACAGGGACGGCGCCAGTCCTCACTCGGCGCGCTGTTGTTGGCTGTGCCCCGCCAGGGCGAGCTGCGCTACGCCGGCAAGGTCGGCACGGGCTTCAGCGACGCCGTGCTCGACGACCTGGGCCGAACCCTGGCGCCCCTCGAGCGGGCAGACCCCCCTGTCCCCGGGCCGCTGCCCCGGGCCCAGATCGCTGGCGCGCGCTGGGTGCAACCACGCCTGGTGGGCGAGGTGACCTTCACCGAGTGGACCCGCGAGCAACGCCTCCGCCACCCATCGTGGCGGGGCCTACGTCCCGACAAGAACGCCGGCGACGTGGTGGTGGAGGACTGAACAGGTCCGGGTTTCCCGGTGCCGTCCCCCGGGAAAGGTCGGCGGGCGTGTCCGCTGCGCCATCGGCGGAGCGCCGGAAGCGCAGCGGGCACGACCAATCGCTGGAGGACATGCATGCCGACACCGGTGGGGCGCGGGGACGTCCAGGCCCTCATCGACGACGGGGCCGCGATCGTCGACGTGTTGGCGCCCGACGAGTACGCGCGCGCTCATCTCCCGGGGGCGGTCAACGTCCCCGCCGCTCTCATCACGCGGGGAAGCACGCGCCGATTCGACCGGTCGCGTCCGATCATCGTGTACGGCTACGACTTGCAGTGTGACCTGAGCCCCCGCTCCGCCCGTCTGCTCGAACGCTTCGGTTTCGACGTCGTGCACGACTACGAAGCGGGCAAGGCCGACTGGCTGGCCTACGGGCTGCCGGTCGAAGGCGACCGCGTGCCGGTGGCCGCCGACGTGCTGGAGCCGACGCTGTGCACGCTGCCCGACGACACAGCTGATCTCGTCCTCGCCCGCATGGACGAAGAGGCTGTCGACGTCGCCGCGGTGGTCGACGACGGCGACATCGTCCTGGGCTTGCTCACCCGAGCGTCTCTCCTCCGCGGGCCGGGTGACACCGCGGCGGACAGGGTGATGACGCCCTCCCCCACCACGTACCGGCCCGACGTCCCGGTGGCGGAGCTCGCGCTCCGACTGGAACGAGCCGGGGAGCGGGAGGCGCTGATCACCACGTCGAGCGGCCGGTTGCTCGGCCGGATCACCCCTTCGGGACTGTCGCGCCCGGAGACAGGCGAACAGCCGGTGCTGGCCCGAGCCTGAGAACGAGCCGCCCTCGGGGCGCGTGTCAGGAGATCGCGGCCGCTTCGGCCACGGCCGCCGCCGCGAGCAGGCGCTCCTCGCTTCCGTGGGGGCCGACCAGCTGCAAGCTGGCGGGAAGCGGGCCCGCCGTCGGCACCGGCACGACCACGGCTGGGACGCCGGCCATGTTCACCGGCAACGTGCATCTCGCCATCAGCAGTTCCTCGCCCTGCGCCAACGGCGGTGGGAAGACGGTGAGCGTCGGCGTGGCCAGCACGTCGACGCGGGTGAAGGCGTCGGCCAGCTCCGCCCGCCACGCTTCCTGCACCGCGCGCGCGGCCTGCTGCGCGGCGGCGTCCACCGCCTGGCCGATGCGGAGCCGGGCCACGACGTCGGGACCGATGCGGTCCTCGGCCCGGGCCACCAGGGCGCCATCGGTGGCCCACGCCTCGGCCACCAGGAGCAACCCCGCTCGGGTGGTGGAGTCGTCCCACAGGGGGAGCACGATGTCGGTTGTTTCCCATCCGGTAGCAGCCAGGGCACGGTCGAGGGCGTCGTCGATGCGCGGGTCGGCGTCCGGCCGCAGCCGGCCCACCCGGAGCGCCCCGGGTACGGGCGCCACCGAGAAGCCCGGCTCGAGAAGGGTCATCCCTGCCACCAGCCCGGCCACGTCGCGGGCCATCGGGCCGACGGTGTCGAAACCGGGGGCCAACGGCCACACCCCGTGGAGAGGGATGCGGCCCCATGTCGTCTTGAGCCCGGCCGTGCCACAACAGGCCGACGGGATGCGCACCGAGCCACCGGTGTCGGAGCCGAAACCTACGTCGGCCTCGTCGGTGGCCACAGCCACGGCGCACCCGCTCGACGATCCACCCGGGACCAGCCCCGGGTCGAGCGGGTTCACCGGCGTGCCGAACCAGGGATTCTCCCCGGTCACGCCAAGCGCCAGCTCGTGCAGGTTGGCCCGTCCCACGATGGGGGCGCCGGCTGCCCGGGTCCCTGCCAGGCACGCGGCATCGGCGACAGCGGGCTTCGCCTCGTCGGCGACGGCCTTGCATCCCGCCGTGGTCGGTACCCCGACCATGTCGATGAGGTCCTTCACCGCCACGCGGATGCCGGTGCCGGTCGTGTCGAAGCGCGTGATGAACGTGCTCATGGATCTTCTCCGACGGGCGCGCTTGCTGTGGAGGGGAACGTGGCCACCACCAGCACGAAGAGCAGGAACGTGATCACGTGCACCCCCGTGCACCACAGGCAGATGGCCTTGATGCTGAAGAGCTCGGCGTACAGCAGATAGACGACCATCCCCATGCCGCTCACCACCAACGCCAACCGGGCCCAGGCCAAGAGCTCCCCCGTTCGGCCTTCGAGCCTCCACCACGGCGGCAAGGTCACGGTCACCAGGGCCACGAAGAAGAGCAGTCCCAGGAGGGCGACCGGCAGCACGCCGAAGATCTCGGACTCGGGACTGGTGGTCACCTTGGCGCAGTCGACGACGCTGTTGGCCGCGCAGATGGGGACGGTGCCCCGGAAGTGCTCGATCGTCAGGTAGAGCGAATCGCCCAGCCCGGCCAGCGACAGCCCGAGCGCCGCCCACCCCCACCAGCGCTTGGGTTCGCCGCCGCCCACGGCCCCCGCGATGGGCTCGCCATCGTCCTCGTCGCCGGCGACCGCCGCCGGGGCTCCGTCTCCGTCCATGCGCCCATGATGCCCCGGGGGACCCGCCGGACCGTGGGCACGTGCTGTGGCGCTACATTCCGACGAGGAGGTGAGGCGAGTGTCCACCGACGAGGATGTGATCGCCCGGATCGACGCGCTGGTCGCCGAGGAGCACCGGCTGCACGAACGAGCCGGCGAAGGCGAGCCGTTGGCGCAGGCCGACGTCGACCGCATGGCTGCCCTGGAGGTCCAGCTCGACCAGTGCTGGGACCTGCTGCGCCAGCGCCGGGCCCGCCGTCACGCGGGACAGGACCCTGACGACGCAGCTGCCCGCCCCTCCGAGGTGGTCGAGCACTACCAGCAGTGAAACGCGAGCGGCTGACCGCAGGCGCGGCCCCGAGGGGCCGGGACCGGAGTCAGCGACGCTCGAACACTCCCCGCAGGTAGGCCGCCTGGCCGACGTGCTGGAGGTCGTCCTCCACCACGCTCACCAGCCGTACACCGAGCGTCACGGGCGGGTCCCACCGCTCGTCCACGATCCGGTCGAGCTCGGCGTCAGCCAGTCGCTCGAGGAACCGCGCCGTCTGCGCGTACACCGCGTCGTGGTAGTCGGTCAGCAACGCCGGGGAATCGACGCGCACCGCGGCCACGTCTTTCGGCTCCATGCCGTAGCCGTTCGCCTCAGGCTCGAACGGCAGGGCGAAGCGCAGGTGCCAGCCCTGGCTCGTCCAGATCTGCTCGGAGCCGAACGCCGCCGCCACGTGGTCGTCCTGGACACGGGTGAGGTGCCAGAGCAGCCAGGCAATCGAATTCGACTCCGGATCGGGCTGGTACTCCAGGGCCGCCGGGTCCAGCCCCGCCGTGACGCCGTGGAAGGCCTCGTGGATGCGCCCGAAGGCGTCCGACAACACCGCAGCACCGCTCACGGCTTCGACCATAGGCGGGAACGGGACACGGCGGGGCCGCCCGGATTGCGGGCGGCGCTCCCGCCCCGGTTGCCCCGATCGCCGCTACGGAGCGGTGCGGGCTACGGCCGGGAGTGGACCGTCTGCTGGTAGCAGGCGATGTCGCGCCTGCACCAGTCATCGACCTGGACACGCCGGCACGTGGTGCTCCGGACACCCCTCGTCACCCTGTAGTGAGAATTCGGGGCCTGGGTGGGACTCCCGCTCTAGGCTCGTGCCTCGAACACAGCGGGGGGTGTGCCATGCGGGGATGGCTATGCGACGCGTCTTGCTGACGCGTAGCTGGGTCGCTCGTGGGCTCGTTGCTCTGACGACGGTGGGTCTCGGTCTCGTCGCCACGTCGACCTCCGCATCGGGCATGGCTGTCATTCCCGGGACGGCGTCCTGTTCGTTTTCGGCGACGGTGACATTCGCCCCCTCACTCAGTGCGTCAGGAGGTGGCACTCGGGTCTCGCATGTTGCGGGCTCACTGACCAACTGCACCTGGCACAGCGGGTACGTGCGAACCATCTTCTCCGGCAAGCTCACGGGCACGTTGTCGTCCAGCCCGTTTGCATGTGGGGCATCGTCGCAGACGAGCGCCCAGCTCACTGCTCTCATCAGGTGGCACGGCCGTTGGTGGCCGCGAGGCACCTTGGCGCAATCGGCGATCAACGGGTCGAGCGCCACTGGGTCGTTCCCCGGAGGCGCCATCGTCACGTTCGCCGTCCCGTCGGCCATCAGTGGCGGTTGTACTGGCGGAGCGATCCACTCGACCACCGCGTCGGGAACAATCGCCATCGGTCCCGAGTGCGGGCACGTCGGTGATCCAGTGAGCGTCTACGTTGTGAACGTTCCGTCCTCGCCGATCTGCGGCGTCAACAACTACATGCCCACGGGCATCACCGCAGGCCCTGATGGAGCCCTGTGGTTCCCGGTGAAGAACGGCAGTTTCCTCGGGCGCATGACGACGACGGGCCAGACGACGTACTTTCCGACGCACGACTCCCAGGGCAATGTGCCCTGGGGCGACGGAGGCATCACCGTGGGGTCCGATGGCGCGCTGTGGTTCCTGGCGGCTCCCACGATCGGGCGGATGACCACTGACGGGCAGGTGACCAACTACACGCTTCCGGCCGTCGCCACTGACACCGTCGCCTTGACAGCGGGTCCCGACGGCGCCCTTTGGTTCGCCTACGACAATGCTTCGGGGAACGGCATAGGAAGCATCACCACCTCGGGCCAGGTCACGACGTACACCGACCCCAGCCTGGGCACCACAAGCCTGAACGATCCCAACTTCCGCGAAATGATGGGAATCACCGCCGGTCCCGACGGAGCTCTTTGGTTCGCCATGTTCAGCGACCCGGCTCCGCCCGGCGTCTACTCCCCCGTAGCTCCTCTTTCCAAGTCCTGGATTGGCAGGATCTCGACCTCCGGCCAGGTCACCACGTACCTGGTGCCCTGGCCGGGCGTTCCTCGCGGGTTGACGACCGGTCCCGACGGCGCCATTTGGTTCGCCGGCGATCCCGTCTGTTGGCGTAACAGTCCCGTTACGAATACGTATTCCTGTTACGGCGCGATCGGACGAGTGACGACGGCCGGGGCGTTCACCGCGTTCACCAGTCCCACGGGCCAGATCCTCCACGTGAGCGGGATGAGCGTTGGACCCGATGGGGCACTGTGGTTCGTCAACTACAACCTGCCCGGGCAAGGGCAACCGGTCGCCTCAGGGGACATCGGCCGGATCACCGCGGACGGCACCATCACGACCTACAGCGGCCTACCGGGATGTCTGGGGCTCACGGTTGGACCTGACGGTGCCATGTGGTGCGCCGGCCACGCGAGCGACACGCTTGGCCGGCTCGCCGTCCCCTGACCAACTTGCGAGATCACCGCGGTGGGCCGTACAGGACTTGAACCTGTGACCCCCTGCGCGTCATGCAGGTGCGCTACCAGACTGCGCCAACGGCCCGTGAAAGCTGAGCGTACCAGACGGTCGTCCCGCCGATCCGCAGAGCGATCGCCGCATTTGGCGCTACGACGAGATGGTGAACGGCGTCGACGCGGCCGAGATCATTTGCGTCGGCTGGCCCGGCCCCGCGCTCCAGGCCCACGTGCCCTGCGCCACGTAGCTGCCCGCCGGTGCATCGGCACCTGAACCGTTGGACGACACCTGGCCGTTCCAGATCGTCCGGACCGTCTCGGTGGTACCGGGTTGCATCACACCGGCGGTGGGTTTGCTGCACTGCTCACCTTGTCCGGGCCACGGCCAAGCCTGAGATCCGCCGGAAGTCTGCACGACCATCGTGACCGGGCATGCATAGGCGCCTGAGGCCACCGGTTGGAAGATGCAGGCGCGTTGGTCCACCAGCTTGGTGGTGATGCCCACCGCTTCCCCCGGGACATACGAGCTTCGATCCGTGACGGTCGTGATGACGATGTCGCCCGGTACGCACGCTTGCGGCGGGACCGTCGTCGTAGGCGGAGATTGGGCGGCGGCGAAGGCCGGGTGCACCACGGGCGCCGTGGTTGGCACCACCGGCGCCGGCACGGTCGTCGTCGGCAACGTGGACGTCGAGGGGAACGTCGTCGACGGGGCGGGCGGCGCCACAGGGGGCTCGCTCCCCGCCGACGGCAATCCCGAGCGCGACGAGATGTGGCTGGTCTGTGGCGTGGCCACCTTGTAAGCCAGGAAGCCCACCGCGGCCACGAGAAAGACGATCACCGCCACCGCGGCCTGCGTGGAGCTCAGCCATGCTCCCCCGACGCCGTTGCGTCCGGGGTCGGAAGGCCCGCCATCGCCGCCGTCAGCCACCAAGGGCTCGGGCCCGGCCGGAGCGCCGGAGACCGACGACACTGGAACCTTGGCGGTCTGGAGCAGCGCCTCGGCTCGTGCCTCGGGCGACGGGACCTCCGCGGGAGCGGGCGCGGGAACGGGCTCGGCGCTCCCGGGGAGGGGCTCGGACGCCTCGTCGGCTACCGGGGCATTGGCGAAGGGACGACCCTCGAACGCGGGGTGTGTCCGCTCTTCCTGATCGGGCCGGGGCGACGAGCCTGCGCCCGAACCGAATTCGAGATTCCCTGCTGGTGAGCCCCCCTGGACCCCCGGCTGGGGACGGCGATCACGTCGCCAGCGTCCCACTGCTCACCTCCGCGTCCTGCTGACGGGAGGAGAAACGGGCTCAGGCCCCGCGACCTGCGCTCAGGCCAGGATCTTTGCCCGTACGAGGTCGATGACCAGGTGGGCGGCGTCGTCGAGGTCGAGGTCGGCCGTCTCGAGATGGAGGTCCGGGGCAGCGGGCGGTTCGTAGGGATCGCCGACCATGGTGAAGTCCTCGATGGCCCCGGCCCGGGCCTGGGCGTAGAGACCCTTGGGGTCCCTGGCCTCGCACTCGACCAGGGTCGTGCACACGTACACCTCGAGGAACGGCAGCCCCGCCTCCTCGTGCAGGC
>DATGGF010000509.1:0-6336 GCA_035308625.1 Acidimicrobiales bacterium
GTGGACCGCGCCGGGGCCTCTGGGCCACGCTCATGGCCGTGAACCGCTCCGAACCCTTGACCGTCGCCGCTTGGCGGGCGCTGGGCACGATGCACCGCCTGGCCGGCCACGAGGTCTTCGCCGTCGACCTGGCCCCGTCGGGCCCGGAGGAGGCCGAGCCGCTCGTGGTCGTGCACGGGTACCCGAGCTCGTCCTTCGATTTCGCCGCGGTGGCTCCGCGCCTGGCCGAGCGCAGGCGGGTGGTGCTCGTCGACCTGCTCGGCTACGGACTTTCCGACAAGCCCGACCTCAACTACACCATGGCGCTGCAGGCCGACGTGGTGGTCGGACTCACGGCCGAGCTGGGCATCGACGAACTGTCACTTCTCACCCATGACATGGGGGACACCGTGGGCGGGGAACTGCTGGCTCGGCACGCAGAAGGCTCCTGGCCGGTGCAGATCGCGCGACGGGTGCTGACGAACGGGAGCATCTACATCGCCATGGCCCAGCTGACGGCCGGGCAGCTGCTGCTGTTGTCGCTCCCCGATGAGGAGATCGGTGAGGGCCTGGCCCCGGGGGCTGACGCCGTGTCCGCCGCGCTCGCCGCCACCCTGGCCCCGGCCAACGCCGGTACTGACATGTCGGGTCATGCCTCGCTGGTCTTGCACAATGGGGGCAACCGGATGCTTGCTCGCACCATCCGATACATCGAGGAGAGGCGGGCCAACGAGCGCCGCTTCACCGGGGCGATCGAGTCGCACCCGTCGCCGCTGGGGGTCGTGTGGGGCCCCGAGGACCCCATCGCCGTGGTTGCCATGGTCGACCACCTCCGCGAGGTCCGGCCCGACGCCGAGGTCCGCTTGATCGAGGGAAGTGGCCATTACCCCCAGGTCGAGGACCCCAAAGCCTTCGCCGACGCGGTCCTCGAGCTCCTGGACTAGCCCGAACGCCTCCCGAGGTACGGAGGCTCGCGGTCACCCGGTCCGAGGTTGGGCGAGCACGTCACGGATCCACTCGCTCGCGGCGGCGTCGGCCACGGTCTTGCCCTTGGCGTCGACATCCGTAGGGCTGGCGCCGTGGCCGAGCAGCAGCACGATGATCCGGTGCTGCTCCTCTTTGGCTGCATCGGAGCCCGAGTTGCTCTTGCCCGTGTTCTGGACCGCCAAGTGGAGTGGGGTGGAACCGCTCTTGTTCATTCGCAGCGGATCGGCACCTTGTTCGATCAGGGTTCCGACGGCCGAAGAGCACCGGTTCCTCACGGCTCGATGCAGCGGGGCCACACCGCTCTTGTCGGTGGCGTTGGGGTCGGCGCCGGCCTCGACGAGGCAGGCGATCACGTCTTGTTGTCCACGCTCATCGCGGGCGTCGGGGCCTCCATCGGCGGCGTAGTGGAGAGGTTCGGCCCCTCTGCGGTTGCGGGCGCGGACGTCAGCGCCTCGGGTGACGAGCGACTCGACGATGCCTGGGTGATGGGCGGCGGCGGCGACGTGCAGCGCGGTGTCCCCGGCATAGACGTAATGCCGGATCGGGAGAAGGAAAAAGGCCTTCGGCTCTTGGCGGGTCGCGCCGGAACCGAGTGCCCAGCGGGCGAGGTCTGGCATTTGCTCCAGCATCCTCGAGACCTCAGCCTCGTCTCGTGAGGCAATGGCGGCAAAGAGCGCACGCACCGCGCCGTCTCCCGGTCCATCACTCGCCCTCGCCACCCGTACAGACTGGCCGATCGGGTGTTCCGACGCCGGTCAGCTGGCCAGGATTGTCGCCGCGAGGGCCATGCGGTGGTCCGTTGTCCACGGTGGGCCCCATGCGGCCCGAGGACCCTGGAGGACCTCGTCGGCTCGCTCGCCCAGGACGCGGCCGATGTCGCACTCCACACGGCCATTGCAACGTTTCCGCGCATGGTGATCCGTCACAACGGGTACCAACACCTTCACGCGATCTCCGTTGAGGGCATGAAGCCCGGAAAGGGGTCCAGGTGGGGAACGGGTCTTCTCACGTCACCGCCGTCTTCAACGAATCCACTGGGGACTACGCCGTGTACTGCCTCAGTGGTTGTGGACAGGTGGCATCGGTTCCTTACGTGGCCCAGGCCCTCGCTCTCCGTGGGCGGCACGGCGGCGTGATGCAATCTGGGTCTGGCAAGGCGAGGTTTGATCGGTCGGCCCTCGCCCGTCGACTCGCCTCGTAGGAGCGCACTGCTCAACCTCATGGAGTAAGTCCAGCTGAATCGGCCGGCCGGTGGCATCATCTCGCCGTGTCGGACCCAGGTCATGAGCCGTGCTGACCGAGCCGGCTCGGCGATCCCGGGCGCAACGAGGCCGGGTGCATGCGTCACCGCGACCGCCGTTTGGTCGCCGACGGTTCCTGGCGGGTGCCGCTCTTGCTGTAGCTGGATCCGCTGTCGGATTCGGCGTCGACGGGCTCGGCGGTAGCTCTGGACCCACGCGCAAGACCCCCCGACGATCGGCGACCGTTCTCAGGAGCGCGAGTTTCCATTCAGCCCGACGGAACACGACGGTCGGGTACAAGGTGTCCTACCCGTCGGGCTGGGAGCCCGGAGCGCGGGTGCCACTCGCCCTCATCCTCCACGGATTCAATGGCGATCACAGCTACGCCTTCGACCACTTCGACATTGCGCACGTCCAAGACAGGCTGGTCAAGTCTTCCCCATCCCACCCGATCGTCCTCGCTGCCATCGATGGTGGCGATGGGTATTGGCATCCTCGGGCGAATGGCGACGACCCGCAAGGCATGCTCGTGGACGAGTTCCTGCCCATGCTGCGCGATCACGGCGTGTCCTCGGACGCCCTGGGAGCGTTCGGGTGGTCGATGGGCGGATACGGAGCACTGCTGCTGGCCGAGACCTATCCCGATATCGTCAAGAAGGTCGCGGTGATGAGCCCGGCGGTGTGGCAGTCATACGCCGATTCCCGGAACGCAAACCCCGATGCCTTCGACTCGGCGGCCGACTGGGACAGCCACAGCGTGATTACCGGAATCAGGCGATTGACTGGCACTCCGGTCCAAGTCGCCTGTGGGCTGTCCGACCCGTTCCTCCCGGCGTCCCGGCAACTGGCGACCCTCTTGCCTCCCGGTGACGTGCTTCTGGCACCGGGCGCGCACGACGACGACTTCTGGAAGGCCCAAACCCCGGCCTTGGTCGCCTACTTGGCGACGCCAAGTGCGTCGTAGCAAGGCGCCAATCCGGCCCTGCCGGTACGTTCCGCCTTCGCGGCCAACGGGTAGAGCGGAGAACCGCCCGGCTCAGCCCGTGCTGTCGGGAGCGTGTCGATCCCGGTGGCGGGCCAGCCGGGGCGTTCGGGGGCGGCCAGCCGTGGACGGGAGTGACCCCTTGAAGCCCAGGAGTCGCAAGACGAATACCCCGATGCGAGTGGGCCGTTTGGCTCGTTGGGCGGCCTCCGCCTCGGCTTCGTGCCCGCCGGTGACGTGGTAATCCCGGCCCATATATCCGCGTCGATACTTGGGCCAACCGGCCATTCGCAAGAGACTATTGCTCGACCGATTCTTCCTCGACACCGGCCAGGCCGGCGGGCTCTTGTTCGGTCACGCGCTACCCGCTCGGTTGAAGTTCCTGAAGAGCCAGACCCTCCACAGCGGTGTCGTCGTCCTCTCCTATGCGGTGACCGGCTAGCCGTCTGACGGAAACCCAGGGTCAGCCCTTGTCGACCTTGCGCAGGCTGCCGTACCCGTGCTCGATGGCGGCCATGATGATGTCCTCGAAATCCTTGTCCGTCAGCACCTTGGGGGTGCCCATGGAGGACGCCCGCCAAAAGAGCTCGGCCAGCCACTCCAGAAGCTCCAGGCGGTGTATCGCCTGCTCCATCGTCGAGCCGTAGGCCACCGATCCGTGGTTCTGCATCATGGCCGCGTTTCTCCCCCCCTTCAGGGCCTCGGTCACGTTGTCGGCCAGTTCCTGCGAGCCGAAGCGGGCATACGGTGCCGTGCGAGGAACGCCCCCCAACTCCAGGCAGCTGTAGTGGAGGGCGGGCAACTCGTCATGACAGCAGGACACCGCCGTTGAGGCCATGGCGTGGGCGTGCGTCACGGCGAGGCCGTTCGTGGCCTTGTAGATCCCGGTGTGGAGGGGTACTTCGGATGTCGGGGCGAGGTCGCCGTCGACGATGTTCCCGTCCATATCGATCACCGTGATCATTTCGGGCGTCACGGTGGCGAGATCGGCACCGGTGGGCGTCACCGCCACGAGATCGCCCTGCCGAGCCGAGATGTTGCCGGCGGTGCCGATGACGAGTCCTTTTTCCGCCAGGTGACGGCTCGCGTTGGCCACCGCCTCGCGTTCAGCGGCCAGGAGCAGCTCGCTCATGTGTCGATCCTTTTGTCGTGTGCATCCTCACCGGGAATGGCGCCTAAGTAATAGGCCCTGCGGTGGCTGAACCGCCAATGGCTCGGCCTACTCGCCCAGGGTGTCCTGGCGGTACCGGCGGATGGCGGAGACCGCGGCCGCGCCGGGGCCGCCGGTCGAGGCGGGCTCAGGCCGGTAGGCCCCGTGCAATACGGCCGACAAGGTGGCACCGACCGACAACCGCAGCGCGTCGAGGTGGTAGCCCCCTTCGAGAGCGAC
The DNA here is from genome assembly GCA_035308625.1 of Acidimicrobiales bacterium. Lineage (GTDB taxonomy): Bacteria > Actinomycetota > Acidimicrobiia > Acidimicrobiales > UBA8190 > DATGGF01. Next base: position 4,580 of record DATGGF010000509.1, read on the forward strand.
CACCAGACGGCCCGGTGCCGGTGCGTAGCCCGCCACCCGCCGGGCCAAGGCGCCGAAGTCACCGGCAGACAGGGCCAGCTCGGCCAGTGGGTCGGCCCGATGGGCGTCGAACCCCGCGGATACCAGCACCCACGTCGGTTCGAAGCGGTTCACCGCCGGATCGACCAGATCGTCGAAGGCCCGCAGCACGACGTCGCCCGTCGCTTCGGGCGGAAGCGGGATGTTGAGTGTCGTGCCGGCGGCGTCCGAGCCACCGGTCTCCTCCATACCGCCGGTTCCGGGGTACAGCGGCCACTGGTGGGTCGAGACATAGAGGACGCGCGGATCGTCCCAGAAGATCGCCTGGGTCCCGTTGCCGTGGTGCACGTCCCAATCGACCACCAGCACCCGTTCGCCCTGCGCGGCCAAAGCCGCCGCCGCCACTGCCACGTTGTTCAGCAGGCAGAAGCCCATGGCCCGATCAGCCAGGGCGTGATGGCCCGGCGGGCGAACGGCCACGAACGCCGCCTCGCCGTCGCCGGCCGTCAGGCCGTCCACCGCAGCAAGCACCGCGCCGGCCGCCAGCAGGGCCGTGTCCCACGACCCCACCGAAGCCGGCGTATCCGGATCGAGCAAGCCGCCCCCCGTTTCGCAGAATGTGCGGACCGCCTCGAGGTAGGGCAACGGGTGCACCAGTGTCAGCTCGTCCATGGTGGCCCGGCGGGGTTCGAGGGGCACCACCGCATCGCGCAGACCGGCGGCATCGATCCCTGCCAGCGCGGCCGGGAGACGTGCGGCCTGCTCGGGATGGCCAGCACTCACCTGGTGATGGTCGAGCTCGGGGTTCCCGGCCACGAGGAGCACGCGCCCATGGTAGGGGCGCGCCGTGGTCCAGCCCGCCGGGAGCAAGGTGCGAAGATGGGCCATGCCCGACCTCCGTGGCCTGCTCGACGAAAGGCTGCGCCCGGCGTTCGAGCGCGTGGAGGCGGGCGCCGATCCTCAGGTGCGCCGGTCGGACCACGCCGACTATCAGTCCAACGGGGCGCTGGCCTTGGCCAAGCGGGTGGGTCGGCCGCCGCGTGAAGTCGCCGAGGAGATCGTGGAGGCCAGCACTCTCGGCGACATGTGCTCGGTCGTGGACGTGAGCGGCCCCGGGTTCATCAACCTGACCTTGTCGGACGGCTTTCTGTCCGCGCAGCTGGAAGCAGTGTTCGTGGACGGGCGACTGGGGGTGCCCCGGGAGGCTCAGGCGCGCACCGTGGTGGTCGATTACTCGGCCCCGAACGCGACCAAGGAGATGCACGTCGGCCACCTGCGTTCGACGGACATCGGCGATGCCCTCGTCCGTCTCCTCGATCACGTGGGCCATCACGTGGTGCGGGAGAACCACATCGGTGACTGGGGGACACCATTCGGCATGCTCGTCGAGCATCTGGTCGATCTGGGTGAGGAGAAGGCCGTCCACGAATTGTCGGTGGGCGATCTCGATACCTTCTATCGCCAGGCTCGCGCCTCGTTCGACGCCGATGAAGTGTTTCGCGACCGCGCCCGGCACCGGGTGGTCTTGCTGCAGTCAGGGGACGACGAGACGCTCCGCCTGTGGCGGGTCCTGGTCGACGAGAGCCTGCGGCACTTCGAAGACGTCTATACGAAGCTCGGGGTCCTGCTCACTCAAGACGACGTGGTGGGGGAGAGCTTCTACAACCCCATGCTCCCGGGAGTGGTGGAGGACTTGCGCCGCGTCGGCCTCCTCGTGGACAGCGAAGGGGCGCTGTGCG
>DATGGF010000510.1:0-3435 GCA_035308625.1 Acidimicrobiales bacterium
GCTGCCCGAGCTCACCGTCCTCCTCCAGGTCGCCGACGAGTCGGGGAACGCGCTGTTGCCGGGGGCGGTGGACTACGAGGAGGCGCTGGCGTCGTCGGTGCCCGAGCTCCCCCCCGTGACGCGCACCCCCGACGACCTCTACATCCTCTACACCGGCGGCACCACCGGCATGCCCAAGGGCGTGCTGTGGCGCCAGCACGACATCTTCCGGGCGGCCATGGGCGGGCGTATCTACGGCACCTGGGAACTGATCGCCGACTACGACGACCTGGTGAAGCGCATCCTGCCCAACACCGCCGCCCGGATACTCAACATCCCGCCGCTCATGCACGGCGCCGCCCAGTGGGCCGCCTTCTACTACATGACCATGGGCGCCACCGTGCTCTTCCCCACCGATACCCGCCGCGTCGACCCCGTCGACGTGTGGGAGACCGTGGCCCGCGAGCGTGCCGTCGGTGTCACCGTGGTGGGCGACGCCATGGCCCGGCCCCTCGTGGAAGAGCTCGAACGGAAGGACTACGACACCAGCTCGCTCTTCGCTTTCGGCAGTGGTGGCGCCATCATGAGCGAAGGCATCAAGACCCGCATCCTGGCCAAGTTGCCCAATGTGGTCATCTCCGACGTCGCCGGCGCTTCCGAGACGGGCGCGCAGATGGGGACGATGTCGACGGCCGGCACCGTGTCGACCGGCCGCTTCAAGGCCGGTCCCGGCACCGTCGTCCTCGACGCCGATCTCACCCGGGTGCTGGAGCCCGGTGACCCGGACAAGGGCTGGCTGGCCCAGCGCGGCGCCGTCCCCCTTGGGTACCTGGGTGACGAGGAGAAGTCGGCGCGCACGTTCCCGGTCATCGACGGCGAACGCTTCTCGGTGCCGGGCGACCGGGCCGTGTACCTCGAGGACGGGGAGATCGAGCTCCTCGGGCGGGACTCGGTGACCATCAATTCGGGGGGCGAGAAGATCTTCGCCGAGGAGGTGGAGCTGGCCCTGCTCCACCACCCGGCCGTGGCCGACGTAGTGGTGGCCGGCCGGCCGAGCGAGCGCTGGGGCCAGGAGGTGGTGGCCCTGGTGCAGTTGACCGACGGGGCCAGTGCCACGCCCGACGACCTGTTGTCCGAAGCGGGCAAGCACCTGGCTCGCTACAAGCTGCCCAAGGCGTTCGGCTTCTTCGACACCATCGTGCGCTCCCCCTCGGGCAAGGCCGACTACCGCTGGGCCAAGGAGCAGGCCCTGAAGCTCTGAGCCGTGGAGGACCGCCTCACCGACGGGGTGTACATGGAGCTCGGGGACATCGACCCCGACCGGTACGGACGCGAACGGGCCGGTGAGCTGCTGCGCCTGCGGGGGGTCTCCCGCGTCAGCTGGTGGGAGAACTGCCATGTGGGTCGCCAGGACCTGGCCGCCAAGGTGCCCGAAGGCACGCTGCTCGGTCTGGCCGAGGTGGACGAAGAGTTCGTGGCCCCCGAACCGCCCGAGGGCGCGCTGGCCCGGCACTTCGTGCGCCACCCGCGTCCCAGCCAGGGCATCCTGAGCGGCCTGCCCACCACCGGCCTGCTGGTGGTGTGGATCAGCCCCAAGTCACCCGAGCTCACCCAGTCCTTGCGGGACTGGGCCGACTTCGTGCACCTGCGCCACATCGCCGCGGCCGGCGTCCCCGGCTTCACCCAGATCACCCCGTTCGACCACGCCGGCGAGGGCGACCCGCGCTTCATGCACCTCTACGAGCTCGACACCGATGACCCCGAGGCCACCTTCGCGGCCATGCCCGGCCACGTGGTGCCCCGCCTCGGCGGGGAACAGAGCGACGAGTACCGGCGGTGGGCGGACCTGCGCGCCGCCGGCGGCTACATCGTCTACGTCAACACCTTCCGCCTGCTCGGGTCGCGGGAGGACACCGGCTGATGGGCTTCGTGCTCGTCGACCGGCCCCGCCCGTCGGTCGCCCTGGTCACGCTCAACCGCCCCGAGCGTATGAACGCCATGGCCTTCGACGTGATGATCCCGCTGCGCGAGACGCTTCACGAGGTGAGCCTCGACAACGAGGTGCGGGTGGTTGTGCTCACCGGCGCGGGGGCCGGGTTCTGCTCCGGCGCCGACCTCGAGGACGCCGGACGGGTGCCGAACATCGCCGGGCTCACCCGCCCGACGATCGCGCTGCGCTCGATGGAGCTGCTCGACGACGTGATCCGCCAGATCCGCGCCATGCACCAACCGGTGATCGCCGCGGTGAACGGGCCTGCCATCGGGGGCGGCTTCTGCCTGGCGTTGGCCACCGATATCCGCCTGGCTTCCCGCCGGGCCTACTTCCGCGCCGCCGGCGTGAACAACGGGCTAACCAGCAGCGAGCTCGGCCTCAGCTACCTCCTTCCCCGCGCCATCGGTGCGTCGCGCGCTTTCGAGGTGATGCTCACGGGCCGAGACGTGGATGCCGAAGAGGCCGAGCGGATCGGATTGGTGTCGCGGACGGTGGACGACGAGGCGCTGCTCGACGAGTGCTTCGACCTGGCCGACCGGATCACCGAGCTCAGCCGTGTCGGCATCGAGCTGACCAAGCGGCTGTTGTGGTCGAGCCTGGACGCGTCGAGCCTGCACGCCCACATGGACCACGAAGGCGTGGCCCAGCTCTACGTGCGCCTGACCACGGAGAACTTCGAGGAGGCCGTGCGGGCCCGGCGCGAACGGCGCGCCCCGATCTTCCGCGACTGACGACGGGACCGCCCATCGGCGACAATTCGGCCGGCGCCGCCCGCGGGTCGGTTGCCCGCCGGCGACCGGGCGAAAGGGAGGGCAGATGCGAGTAGCTCTGACCGTCGGGGACTTCCTCGACCGGGCCGCCCTGGTCCACGGGCAACGGGTGGCCGTGGTCGACGAGCCGGGGGTGGCCGGCTCGCTCGGCACCATGACCTACGCCGACGTCGACGACCGGGCCCGGGGCATGGCGCTCGCCCTCGACGCCATGGGGGTGGGCCACGGCGAGCGGGTGGCCATGGTCAGCCCCAACTCGGGCCGGTTCCTGATCTCGTTCTTCGGCACGAGCGGCTACGGCCGGGTGCTGGTGCCCATCAATTTCCGCCTGAACGCCGACGAGGTCGGCTACATCGTCGAGCACTCGGGCGCCACGGTGTTGCTCGTCGACCCCGAGCTCGACGAGCAGCTGGCGGGAGTGGACGCCAAGATCAGGCTGGTGCTCGACGGCCGTCAGGACGCCGAGCTGTTCGCCCCGGCTCCCCCGGGCGCATATCCGGCGGAGTGGCATGCCGACGAGGACGCCACCTGCTCGATCAACTACACCTCGGGCACCACGGCGCGCCCCAAGGGCGTGCAGCTCACCCACCGCAACTGCTGGCTCAACGCGGCCACCTTCGGCTGGCACACCACCGTCACCGACCGGGATCGGCTGCTGCACACGCTGCCCATGTTCCACTGCAACGGCTGGGG
>DATGGF010000511.1:0-3365 GCA_035308625.1 Acidimicrobiales bacterium
ACACTACCGCTGGTCGAGGGCCGTGGGAAGGGCGACGCGATCAACTGCTGCCGGCGCCCGGGCCGCCGGATGTCTTGCGGCCGTGGTAGCCCACCACGGCGATCGGCGCTCGGAGCGGCAGCCCTTTGCGTACCTTCTCCCGCGCCAGTGCAACGGCCGCCTGTACGAACGCCGCTTCGCCCACCGCCTCGATGGCCTCGTACGCCGGGCCGGTCGAGGCCAGGGCACGTGCATAGGCTTCCGGGTCTGCGAACTCGAACACAAACGGGATGTCGAAGCGCTCGACATCCGTGAAGCCGGCGTCCTGCAGGAACGCCTCACCGGCGCCGGGCCGACCGAGCGCCACCATGGCCGCCTGGTTCTCCACCTTCGGAGTTGCAGCAAGCGCGAACGGTGCCAGCGCCCACGCTCCGGGTGACGCCTTGATGTGGCCCCACACCGTGAGCCCGATCCGGCCGCCGGGGACGAGGACTCGGTAGGCCTCGGCTACCGCGTCCGGGGTAGTCGCCCAGATGCCACGAAAGCTCGTGATGACATCGAACGCCTCGTCAACCCATGGGAGGGCAGACATGTCGCCCACCCGCAGGTCGGCCTCCGGACTGCGCTCCCGGGCGATCGCGATGAGGCGAGGTGACGCATCGATCCCCGCGCACCGGGCCCCGCGGAGGCCGGCAAGCTCGACGGCCAGTCCTGCGCCACAGGCGACGTCGAGCAGCCGGTCACCGGCTTCCACGCGCAGCCGATGGTGCATGGCGACGTACTCCCGGCAGTTGGTGGGTTCACAGAGGGTGGCGAACTCCACGGCTTGCCGACCCCACCCCTCGTCCACCCCCCGCCACTGCTCCTCGGAGATCCCCACGCGGACCCAGAATACGGCGGGGCTCGAGCTGCGTCGAACAGTCGCGGGCCGACAAGGATCGTTCGCTTAGGTCGACGGGAGCGACCGATCACAGAACCGGCGCTTCGAGTAGGGCGACAGTGTGCGCCAATGCCGGGATTGGGCGGCCGCCCAGGAGGTCAGTATCAGGCGGACCACCCGCAGATTTCCTACTTGGCGGTACAGGGCGGTCTACGGGATCTTGCGGGCCGAGCTCGGTCCCGGTGTGGGAGACCCTGAATCGTTCTCCAGGCGGGCTAGAGGGGAAGTGCAAGCCCTGGGCCCACCGCCGCGTATCAAACAAACGGCTTCGTCGAGGCCCAGAGGCTTTCGATCTCCTCGTTGATGTCTCGGTTCGAGAGTCGTCCGCTCACCTCCACCCGGCTGCACCAGAGGTGACCGCCCGTACGGCGACCCTCGCCTGAAGCCGGTGTCGGCGCAGGGTGTCGTCCTCAGGTAGGACCTGGCCTACCGGCAGCGAGGATCTGCGTCCGGAGGGCCAGGCCGACCAGCTGCCCGGTCAGTCGGAACGATTCTCCGCGCTGAGCATCCAGGCCTGCTTCTCGAGCTCTACGACGATGCCGTGCAACAGGTCGGAGGTAGAGGGATCCTCTGCATCGACCTCGTCGTGAACACGACGGATGTCGGCGACGACCGTGCGCAAGCTGCCGGTGATCAGTTCGACAGCGGTGGAAGTCGCAATCTCGCCGGCTGGCAGCGGGATCAAGCTGGCGGTGGCGGCGACTGTCGGTGCCCGTCCATCGGCAACGGCTCCGAGTCCGCGCATCCGCTCGGCGATGGTGTCAGCAGCGTCGCGAGCGGCGTCGGTAATCTTGTCGAGTTGGAGGTGCAAGTCCCGGAAGTTGTGTCCGATGACGTTCCAGTGGGCCTGCTTGGCCTGAAGCTGGAGGCCGATCAGGTCGACGAGGACCTGCTGGAGGTCACCGCTCATGGTGGCGCTGGCGGGGAGCCCCCCGCCGATGGCCGGTTGGGTTGTGTCCGTAAGGGTGGTCATGGTGTTGCTCCTCTCTAAGTATTGCCATGCTCTTATGTGTTTTGGATTCGATCGTGAAGGATCGATGGCCCAGATTCAGGCGATCTCACCCACGACGACCGGCGACCCGTTCGTGTCTCGGACAGCGTTGGCGATGGTGGCGGCGACGACCGAGAAGTCCTGACCGCCGGCTCCCTCCGCCACGGCGGACTCCATCCAGCGTCTGGCGGCGCTGGCGGCTGGAAGCTGGAGGCCGGCCGCCTCAGCGGCACGATCCACGAGCTGCATGTCCTTGGTGGCGAGCTCGAGCTTGAAGCTCGGCGGGTACTCCGATGCTTCGATGTTGGCCCGCTTGGCTCGCACGGTTGCACCGATCGGCGAGTCGGCCAAGACGTCGAGGATGGTCGCCTGGTCGAGGTCGAGTGCGTCGGCCAGGGCCATCGCTTCGCCGAAGGCGACCATCGAGGCCACGAGCGAAAGGTTGACGATCAGCTTGGTGGCGGCTCCCGCTCCGAACGGGCCAACCTGACGCGGCTGCCCGAGCGTCGACAGCAAGGGTCGCACCAGCTGAAATGTCGAGTTATCGGCCCCCACGTAGATCTGCAGCCGGCCCCCGGTTGCCTCGGGCACACTGCCGCGTACGGGTGCGTCGACGGCGATGACTCCCGTAGGAAGCCGAGCTGCGGCAGCGCCGAACGCGTCGGGCCCGATGGTCGACATATCGATCCAGACCTGGCCTGGAGCGAGCGCAGCCGCCATGCCCTCCTCCCCGAACGCCACCTCCTCGATCGCCTCGGGCGTGGCCAGCATGGTCACCACGAATTGCGCTCCCTTCACGGCGGTCGCCGGGCACTCGGCGACTTCCGCCACGTCGGCCAGCGACGTCGATCGCTCCGTGGTCCGGTTCCATACCGTGACTTCATGACCGGCCTCGGCGAGCCGACGAGCCATTTGGCTGCCCATCAGGCCAAGGCCCAGAAATGCGACAGTGCTCATCTCAATTCTCCTCTGTGTTTGCGCTGCCCACTCGGCGTTGGGGATCTCTCACATGGCGTCGGGTGAGGGTCCTTCCACCCGAGCGGCATCTCCGAGAATGTGGTCGAGCCGCCGCCGGTCCCAGGCCGACAACCTGATGTCCGCTGCCGGCACGAGCGCCTCGATCTGGTTTGGCCTACGGGCCCCGACGATGGCGACGTCGACCGCCGAGTGCGCAACGGTCCAGGCCACCGCCAGCTGGGCGAGGGGGACCCCGTAGCGATCCCCGAACACCTTGAGGCGCTCGACCACTTGGAGGTTTCGGGCGAAGCGGTCGCCATGGAAGTCGCGGCTGCGACGGCGCCAGTCGCCGACTGGGAAGGTGGTGTCGGATGTCATCGCGCCCGCCAGCAGACCGTGGGCGAGAGGACCGTAGACGAGGACGCCGATGTCGTTCTTGGCGGCATACGGCAGGATCTCGCTCTCGATGTCCCGGTGGAACATGTGATACGGCGGCTG
>DATGGF010000512.1:0-4033 GCA_035308625.1 Acidimicrobiales bacterium
GGCCTCGCCGCCACTGGCTGCGGGTTGCCGAGGGTCGGCCGGGCAGGGCGAGACCTGAGGCCCGGTCAGGCGGAGGCTCACCGCTCGGGATCGCTCCGGGCCGCCGCTACGGGTCGCCTGGACCCCGGGAGAAGGAACGGCAGTTGTCGAGCGGCGTGACAAGAGGACCAGTGGATTGCGCCTGGTTTCTGCGAAGCAAAGCCGTCCTGCATTGCCGGGGGTCGCCTGGTCAGGACTAGGACTAGGGGCTCGGAGGGTCCGACCGCCCTGGTATCGCGGCTCGGCGCATTTCCGAGACCCCGGCTGCCCGGTCGGGGGCGAAGGATCGGCACATCCCGATCGGGAACGGGTGTTCGGCTCGCTGGGCGTGATATTGGCTCTTGATGTCGACAACAGCCCTTCGTACGCTCCCGGTCGAGGGCCGTCCTCGTCCGACGACGGGAGCGGTCGAAACGACCACAGGGAGGCGGTATGTACACACGACTGCTGACGTTCAAGGGCGCTACCGACATCGACGGAGGTGTCACCTACCTCCGCCAAGAGGCACTCCCGATCCTTATGGCCCAGAACGGGTATCGAGGCGTAACGGCCAGCGGAAATCCCTCGACGAACATCTTCGGGATCTTGTCGCTGTGGGAGACGGAGCAAGACCGGTCTTCGAGTGATAACGCCCTCGGGAAGGCACGTGAGGAGGCGGTCAAGATCGTGGGTGGCAAGCTCACGGTCGAGAACCTCGAACAGATCGTGGCCGAGGTGGTCAAGCCCATCGCGGTGGGCTGTTCTCTGTTCGTGACACGGGTAAGTATGGAACCGTCGAAGGTCGAGGAGAATGTCGCCTTCTTCAAGAGCGATGTGCTCCCTGTCATCAAGTCTCAGCCGGGGTTTTGTGCCCTTCGCAACATGATCGATCGGGTGACTGGTCAGGGTCTCGTGGGCTCGGTATGGGAGACGCAAGAGGCCATCGATGCTTTTGCTGCCACCCAGCCAGAACGAAGGAAGATCGCCGAGTCGCGCGGCGTGAGCTTCGATGAGCAGGAGACCCGAAAGATCCTCTTCGCAGATATCAAGTAGATCGGGACTTCAACGGGCCCTGGGTGCGGCGGCCCGGCCGGCAAGGGACCCGACCGGATCAAATCGAGGACATTATCGAGCGGTCCCGCTTATGGGGCCCAGCGCGACCTACTCCGGAACTTCCCGGACGGGGTGGGTCATCGCAGGGCGGTCGGGATCCCCTTCCTGACCCGACGTCATTCGGCCCGTAGGAGTACCGCAGTTGAGGTGCGGGCTGCACTACGTCCGGGAAGGGCTGCCACAGCGTTGGCCAGGACGACGGCGGCCGATACGACCAAGATCAACGACACCCCGGGCACGGTCGGTTGCGGTACGGCGTAAATCTGGCGAGCGAAGAGGGTCCATAGCCAACGACCCACTGCCACCCCCAGGGGTACTCCGATGACGATCCCAATCGCGGTGATTACCGATGCTTGACAGGCGACCGCCGCCGCCAGCTGGCGTTGGGTGAACCCGAGTGTCTTCAACAGCGCCAGGTCGCGCCGACGGCGCCGAACCGACGCGGCGAGGGTGAGTCCAAGGGCAAGCGTCGCCCCCGCGGCGAGCGCCGAGACCAATACGGCCGGGCCAGCCCCCATCGAGCGGTAGTTCACGATCTCCGCCGGTCGCTGCACGCCGACGACGGTGACGTCGTCGCCCGTGCCACCCCCGTTAGGCACAGCGGCAAACGCGCGGTTGGCGACGTCGGCGACGCGCTGGAGCCCGACGAGGCCGGTGGCAGGGTCGACGGTTGATCGGAGCCGGACGAAGACGAGGTTGGGGCCGTTGAGTGTGGGGTCCGGCGATAGCTGGGCCTGGCGGAACGCGGCTGGGGTGGCCGCGTAGTCGATCAGCGCCCCGGTCCCCATCGACGTGTGATCGGACACGACGCTGGCATAACCGACGGCGGGCATGGTAGCGGTGCCGACGATGACCAGGGGAAAAGGTGGGATGTAGATCGGGGCAGTCTGGGGTGCGCCGTAGCTGACCATGACGGTGTCGCCGAGGTGTTTGTGGAGTTGGGCCATGGTGGCGGAGCCGAGGACGATCTGGTTGGTGCGCGTGACCTCGTGACCAGTGAGGATCGGCGGAGCGACACCGGGATGGTCGTACTCGAAGAGGAAGGGCACGGTCTGGCCGTCGATCCGTGCCTCGTTGTAGTCGTAGCCGGTCCATCTGGCCACGTCGCGATCGCGTTCGAGGCGGGCGAGGGCTTGAGGAGGGACATTCGAGTTGGGGACGATGGCGTAGGTCCAGTTCCATCCGTAGAGGCCGGGATGCGACACCAGGGTCTGCAAACCGCTGCCGAAGGTCAAGGTGGCCACCACTAACCCCACGGCCAAGGCGGTACCGAGCAGCGCGGAGCGCACGGGAACGGCGGTGCGTCCCCGACCGGCGCTGAGGGCGAAGCGAACGCCGACAACCGCCGACGTCGGCAACCCCGACATGGCAATGGTGTCGAGAGCCTTCGAGCGCTTGAGCTGGGAAAGCTGGGCCCGCCGGGCGACGCGGTGGGGCGCACCCCGATAGGCCAGCATCAGGGTGATTGCGCCGAGTCCGAGACTGAGGGTCGCGGTTCCGATGCCCAGGACCGTCCAATCGGCGTCGATCGAAGAGCCAGGGAAGACCGGACGGACCGGTCCCAGTGGCGACAACGGTGACAGGGCGACGACCACGACGGTGGCGAGCAGCGTCCCGGCCACGATCGCCCCGAGCAAGCCGATCAGGCCGTCGGCCACGGTCGCCCAAGGACCGGCGCCGAGCGCCCGCAATATGGTGCGGCCGTCGTCATCCTCGCGCAGCTGACGTGAAATCACCTGCAACCCAATGAGGATGGCAGCCAGGGCGGCTACCGCCCCGAAGACGCCGAGAGCGATCGTTAGCGGTTTCACCGTTCGGTTGACCTTGGCCACGACGGGCGAGACGGCATGAAAGTCGTAAGTCGTGCCGGGAGGCACGAGGCTCACGAAGTCCCGCTCCACGGCAGGGACGTCTGCATTGCCGTGACTGAGCTGCAGGGTGTAGGTCGCGGCCCCGGCAACCCCTTGGCCGCCGTCGGCCACGATCGACTGGCCTAGCGCCGGGGTGAAGAAGATGAAGGCGGGAACGCGGTCGATGTCGTCTTGGACAATGCCAGAGGACCGTTGGACGATGCCGACCACTTTGGTGGTGATGCGGCGGTACGGCGCCACCCTCGGCGTACCGAAGCCCGGCTGGCTCTCCTGGGCTGGGGTGTAGATGCCGTAGGGGATCACCTGGCCGACGTGGAACCCCAGCAAGCGTGCCGCCGTGGCTTCAATGACGATCTCGTCAGCACGGGTGGGGTCGGCCATCCGACCCTTGATCACGGCCAGGCGATCTTGGGCGAAGAAGAGGCCGTTGACGCTCGCCAGCGGGAGGGTGGAAACGAGGGTCACCGCATCGAGGCGCGGGGACCCGTCGGGGTGCAACGGCACGGCGATGAGGGGGGCTGCCGCGGCCACGTGGCGCACGCCGGGCAGCAGGGAGATGGCGCGAATGCTCGATGCCGAGAGGTCCACGCTGCCCCCGCCGTTGTTGGCGCCGCCGAAGATCGACACGCCGAGGTCCGAGGGATTGGTGCTGGCCAGGTAAACGGCGAACGACGACTGCGTCCGCCGAGCGGCCGCCAGCGCACCCATGGCTACGCCTCCCACCAGCCCGATGAGGAGCGCCAGGGAGAGTAGCCCCCGCCATCGCCGATGGAAGGTACGCCGGAACCGGTACGAGCCCGCACTGAGAGCCTGGCGATTCACGGCGATCCGCCTTCGATTACCCGCTGGCTCACCTGAGAATCAACCTCCGAAGAACGCGCAACTCCGGGCGTCGTCTCGTTGGCAGTCTGACTCACCGCCCGGCACCCACCAAGGTGGTCAACCGGGGCACTGGCCTCGTGCTAGCACCACATCGGTGTCCACGACAGGTCCCTAGAACGGGCTAGCGCTCCTGTCGTCTCCACCCCTAC
>DATGGF010000513.1:0-4692 GCA_035308625.1 Acidimicrobiales bacterium
TGGTGGATCCGCCAGGCCATCACCCGCGGCATCGACAAGAGCGCCCGGACCATCCGCCTGCCGGTCCACGTGGCCGGCGAGCTGGCCACCCTGCGCAAGACCCGCGCCGATCTCGAGCTTGCGCTGGCCCGCACGCCGACCGAGGACGAGCTGGCCGACGAGTTGGGCTGGACGCGTGACCACGTGAGCTCGGTCGCCTCGGTCCCGGGCGAGCCCACCAGCCTCGACGCCCCGCTGGGCGACGGGGGAGGTGACGCGCTCGACGCGGTGGTGGCCGACCCGCACGGCGTCGACCCGGCGGACGTGGCGGGAGGCGACGGACTGGCGGCGCACGTCGAGCGCCTGCTCGGGGTGTTGAGCCCGCGGGAGCAGACGGTGCTGCGCCTGCGCTACGGCCTCTACGGGACCGAGCCGCACACCCTCGACCAGGCCGGCCGGATCCTCGGCGTCAGCCGCGAGCGCGTGCGCCAGATCGAGCGCCGGGCCATGGAGCAGCTGCGGCTGTCCTCCGACCACGACATGGCCGCCCTGCTGGCGTCCTGACGAGCTCGGTGCCGGTGGTCTTCCGGCGACAATGGTGACAGAGGTGCGTGGCACGCTGGCGGCACCGTGACGCTCGTGATCGCCGTGGAGGACCCCGAGTCCGAAGACGTCCGGGCGCTGCTCGAGATCCACCGTCGCTTCTCCTTCGACGAGACCCCGCCCGAATTCGTCTTCGCCTTGCCTGTCGAGGGCCTGGTCGAGCCGGACGTGACCTTCTTCGGCGTCAGGGTGGAGGGGACCCTCGTCGGCATGGGCGCGCTGCGGCGGATCGACGACACCCACGCCGAGCTCAAGTCGATGCACGTGCGGGCCGCCGAGCGCCGCACCGGGATCGGCCGGGAGCTCCTGACCCACCTGCTCCAGGCGGCGCGGGCCGCGGGGTTCCGGCGGGTGAGCCTGGAGACGGGGACCATGGGGGCCTACGCCCCGGCCCGCGCCCTGTATGTCTCCGCCGGTTTCCGGCCCTGCGGCGCCTTCGGGGGCTACGAGCCGAGCCCCTACAACACGTTCATGACCCTGGAGCTCGTCGCCGGCTGACCGGCCGTCAACCCCGGCGGGCCAGGGGGGCGGCGTCGAGGGCGCAGTGCCACTGCGGCCCCAGCTGCACCTCCACACGGCGGCGGGGCGGAGCCGGGTTGCGGATGCCCACAGCGGCCAGCGCCCCGCCGGCCGCGCACCACCCGGCGGCGATGTACACGGCGGTGCGAAACCCATGGGCCAGGGCCGCGTGGTGCAGATACGCGTCGCCGCCGATCCCGGCCAGGGCCGGGAGCACGGCCACGGCCACCAGGCCGCCGACGCGCGCCACTTCGTTGTTCACCGCGGAGGCGAGCCCGGCGTGATCGCCGGGCACGGAAGACATGGCCGTGGCCGTGAGGGGCGCCACGGTGATGGCCAGGCCCAACCCGAAGACGATCACGGCGGGCAGCACGCCCGACACGTAGGACGAGGTGTCACTCGTGCGCGCCAGCATGGCCATACCGACGGCGACGACCAGCGGGCCGGCGCTCATCTGGAGGCGAGGGCCGATGCGCGCCGCCAGGCGTCCGGAGCGGGCCGAGAGCAGCAACATGATCAAGGTCAATGGCAGCAGGGACGTCCCCGCCTCCAATGGGCTGTAGCCGTCGACCACCTGGAGCTGCACGGGCAGCAGGAACAGCGCGCCCCCCAGCGCGGCGTAGACGAGCAGGGTGAGCCCGTTGGTGACGGTGAACTGACGCAGGCGGAAGATGGTGAGGGGCACCACGGGCGCCGTCACCCTGGCCTCGGCGACGAGGAAGGCGATGCCGGCCACGGTACCGACGACCAACGTCGACAGCACGGCCGGCGCCGTCCAACCCCGGGCCGGGCCCTCCACCAGCCCGTAGGTGATGCCGGCCAGGGCCACCACCGTGAGGACGCTCCCGGTGAAGTCGAGCCGTGGCGATCCGGCCGCTTTCGTCTCGGGCACATGACGGACCGATGCCGCCAGCACGATCACGGCCACCGGCAGGTTGATGACGAAGATCCACCGCCACGAAACCGCGCCGACGAGATAGCCACCGAGCAGCGGCCCCGCGGCGGTGGCCACGCCGCCGAGGCCCGACCAGGCCCCGATGGCGCGCGACCGGTCGTCCGGCGCATACGAGGCCTGGATGATGGCCAGGCTGCCCGGGACGAGGAGAGCGGCGCCCACTCCTTGGAGCACCCGGGTGACGATCAGCGCCGCCGCATCGGGCGCGGCGGCACAGGCGGCCGAGGCGAGGGCGAACCACACCACGCCGATGCAGAAGACGCGTCGGCGCCCGAACAGGTCGCCCAGCGTCCCGCCCACGAGCAGCAGCGCGGCGAGCGAGAGCAAGTAGCCGGTCACCACCCACTGCATGGTCACGAGCGGCGCGTGGAACTGCCGGCCGATGCTCGGGAGCGCGATGCCCACCACCGTGCCGTCGATGGCGGCCATGCCCGACCCGAGAACGGTGGCGGCGAGCACCCAGCGCCCCGGCACCGACTTCAGGGCGAGCTCGGGCACGGCTAGGTCGCCAGCGCCTCAGGGTGACGGGCCTCCACCATGCGGGCCATGCCCTGTTGCCATGGGACCTCGGTACGCCCGAGGACCTCGTGCATGAAGGTGACGTCGGGCCACAGCGGCCAGGGTGCGTGCTCGTCGTAGCGGAACCGGACGTCGCGCCCGACGAGCCCGGCGAGGTAGGTGCAGTAGTCCTCGGCGCTCACTGTCTCGCTGCCGGCCCAGTTGACCACCAGCGGCGGTGTCGACGCCTTCTCCAGGGCCTGTATGCCGAGGCGCACGTAGTCGTCCTCGTAGACCGGGTTGTAATTGTTGGGACGGTCAGGGTGCAGCACCACCTCCTTGCCAGTGAGGATCCGCTCGAGCCGGTCGGCCGGAGCGCCGCCCATGGGCCCGTAGGTCGAGAAGATGCGGATGATGGTGAGGGGCACGCCGTGCTCGGAGGCGGCGAAGCGGGCCACCGCCTCACCGGCGATCTTGGAATGGCTGTACGTCCCCAGGTGCACGCCGGGGGGATCGTCCTCGCGCAACGGCCTTCGGCCCTGGTACTCGTAGGTGGAGCCCGAGGAACAGAAGACAAAGCCCCGCGCGCCGGTACACGCGGCGATCAACCGTCCCGTGGCCTGGGCGTTCACTTCGAAGGTGCGTTGCCAGTCGGTGGCGGCCTCCGGGCCGATACGCGCCGCCGCGTGGAAGACGTGCGTGGGCGGGCGTTCCAAGCGGCGGGCATCGAAGGTGAGGAGGTCGTCTTCGACCACGTCGATGCCGGCGTCGGCCAGGCGCTCTCTGTCGCCCGGCTTGCTACAGCGGGCCAGGCCGTACACGTGGTGGTCGCGGGCGAGCGCCCGGGCGATGGGGAAGCCGATGCGGCCGGTGGCCCCGGTCACGAGGACGGTCCATTTCTCTGGCGCGACCATCGTGCCGGACCCTAGCGTCGGCCGGGATGACCGCCGATCCCACCACCGTGTCCACCGTGTCCACCGCCCCGACCGCCCCGACCGCCCCGACCGCCCCGCCCGCGTCGCCGGACGAAGCCGCCACATTGGACCGGCTCGACGCGGCCTGGAAGGTGTGGGTCGAGGGACAGGAGGCGGCCGTCGCCACCGTGCGCACTGCCGCGGCCGTCCCCCGGACCGATGTCGACCTGGCCGAGGGCTACCGCTGGGTGACGCGGCTCAGCTCGCTGGCCCAGGAGTGGTTCGTCGAGAAGTCCGACCCCCTGCACCCGCAGTTGTTCCAGGCGCAGACCGAGTACCGCAAGCTCCTCGTCGACAACCCCGACGTGCGCTACGGCTTCTGCGCCCTGGACGAGACCAAGGCCTACCGTCTCGTCGGGACGCGGGGCGAGGCCGCCTACATCGGGCTGACCTTCGGTACCCCGGTGGGCAAGGGCCAGGTGGGCGGGCGCACCGGGACGACGGTACAAGCGCATATCGACCAGTTCGAGCTGGGGCCGAACGGCGAGGTCGACATCTTCATGGCCCCGCCCGACAAGATGCCGAGCCCCCGGCCCCGCAATGCCATCGAGCTGACCCCGGGCACCGGCCAGGTGGCCCTGCGCGAGACGTTCTTCCACCGGTGGACGGACCGGCCCGCGGAGCTGCGGGTCGAGCTGGTCGAGCCGGTGGCCGCGCCCATCCTCGGCGTGGAGGAGTTGGCCGGGAAGCTCGAGTTCGCCGGGCTCTTCGTCCAATTCGTGGCGGCGACGGCCATGAACATGTGGGCCGACACCGCCGCCAACGTGAACCACTTCGGTGGTACCGCCGGTTCGGAGCACGTGGCCGCCCAGGACGACGAGATCCGCTCGCACAGCAACGCCGAGATGACCTACCACGGAGGACGCTGGGTCCTGGGCGAGGACGAGGCCCTCGTGGTGACCGTCCACGACCCGCCCAACGAGTTCCTCTACTGGGGCCTCACCACCTCCACCGCCTGGATGGAGAGCATCGACTACCGCTACACCACCACCAACCTGAACAACCGGACGGCCACGCGCTCGCCCGACGGCGACTGGCGGCTGGTGATCTCGCCGCGCGACCCCGGCGTGGCCAATTGGATCGACACCGGGGGCCGGCGTGAGGGGTACATGATCGTGCGCTGGGTGCTGGCCGACGGCCCGCCGCACCCCACGGCGGAGCTCG
>DATGGF010000514.1:0-4026 GCA_035308625.1 Acidimicrobiales bacterium
CAGGACAGCCGTGCCGTCGCCGACACCAATGGTCGAGCGCACGAACACGTCGGCTCTCGCCGCGGCCTCGTCGATCTGCGCGATCGCCTCGGCCAGCATGTCGGCCACGAGCACCGGGCGGGCGGCCAAATCGAGGTGGCCTGTCTCGAGACGAGAGATGTCCAGAACCTCGTCGATGATGTCGAGCAGGTGCCGACCCCCGCGCAGGATTCGCTGCACGGCATCAGCCTGGTTCACTGGAAGCTCGTCCATCTCGAGCAGCTGGCCGAAACCCAAGATGGAGTTGAGGGGGGTACGAAGCTCGTGGCTCATCCGCGACAGGAAGTCGCTCTTGGCCCGACTCGCCTGTTCGGCTCCTTGCCGCAAGGCCTGGAGGCGCTGTTCGGACTCCAGCCTCGCGGACACATCTCGCGACACGACGACCGCCCCTGTGAATTCGCCCGAGCCATCCACGATCGCCTGCCACTGTGTGTCCAGGGTGACCCATTCGCCGTCCGAACTCTTGACCCGGTAGCGAGCCCGGGCTCGGGTGGCCGATCCAGTCGCCATCCTGATGAAGTTGGACGCCACTTCGTCGAAGTCGTCAGGGTGGACGCCAGGGAACATCTCGGGGCCGGTCGATGCCGGCACCTCATCGCCGAAGAGCTTGCGGCCCGCCTCGCTGATGCGGGCAACCTTGCCTTCGGCGTCGACGAGCGAGATCACGTCCGGGCTTGCCCGCAACACCGTTTCGAGGACGCGTTCGCGTTCCGCCAGTGAAGCGGTCACCCGCTTTCGGTCGGTGAGGTCGGTGGCGATCCCGCAGGTCGCATAGACGATCCCGCTGTCGTGGCGGAGGGCGAATTCGGTGAGGCGCAGGTCGCGGCGGCCGGCCGGGGTCTCCACGGAGACGTCGCAGGTCATCGACCCGCCCTGCTCGGCCACCGACCGCCGGACTTCGTCCAGGACGGCCGCATTGACGGGCTGACACCGCTCGTCCGTGATGCCGAGCATGCCCGGCGGATCGGTCCCAGCAAGCTCGGCCCATCGGTCGTTCAGGAGTAGGTAGCGCCCGGCCAGATCCTGCACGAAGACAGGCGAAGGAGAGTGGTCGACGATCGCCCGGAGGCGGGCCTCCCCGCTTCGCAGTGCGTCGGCCACCGCCCATCGTTCGGTGAGGTCGCGTCCGGCGACGAGCACCAGCGGCAGTCGTCCCCGTCCTCGCCCGGCCGACCACTCCATAGGGTGCCATGAGCCGTCGTGATGACGTGCCCGCGCCCGGACGGGCCCGGCAACGTCAGCGTCAGCGCTCGCCGGGTCGACGAAGGTCGAATGACGATCCAGCAGAGGCATGAAGCAGACAACCTCGTCGGGATGCAAGAAGTCGACGAGGCGGAGGCCCGAGATCTCCACGGGCTCCGTGCCCACGATCGCCCGGGCAGCTCGGTTGCACCACACCACTCGTCCCCCGGGGTCGCAGGCGAACAGCGCGGTCGTCGTGAGGTCGAGCAACGCCCTGAGTGAGGGGCCGGACGGCGTCTCCGACCCCGGACGGGAGACAGGCACCGAGTACGGGGCGCTCATCCGACCTGCTCCGCCGCCAACGCCTCGACGATCCGGAGCAGCTCGTGGACGTCGATGGGCTTGGTGAGGTAGGCGTGCACTCCTTCTGCCCGCAGTAACCGGACGGTCATCGGCGTGACGTCCGCGCTTACCACGACCACAGGGACGTCAGCGGTAGCCGGCTGACTCCGAAGGCGGCCGAGCACGTCGACACCAGCCATGTCCGGCAAGTGCAGGTCGAGGAGCACGAGATCGGGTCGGTTCTCCCGGGCCAACTCCAAGCCGAGGCCACCGGTCATTGCCGCCTGGAGGTCCACGCCGGGAACCCGGGCCAAGACCTGTTCCACCAGCTCGAGATTGGCGTGGTTGTCCTCGATGTGCAGGACACGAAGCCCGCCAGCCTGTGACCGGCGGGGCCCCATCACACGAGCGTGGCTCGAAGGAGGGAGGGGCGCCGTGGCGCTGACCATCGACACGGTGAACGCCGCGCCGTCACCCGGCACCGACTCCAGAGCGATCGTGCCCCCCATTTCCTCGACGAGGTGCTTGGACAGCGTCAGTCCCACACCGGTCCCCGGTACCGCGCTGCGCTCGGCACCCAAGCGGTCGAACGGGGCAAAGACGCGGTGGATCTCGGCCGGATCGATCCCGGGGCCCGTATCGCGGACCACGACGTTGGTTCTGTCCCCACACTGCTTGACTGTCACCGTCAGTGTTCCGCCCTCGTGGTTGTACTTGACCCCGTTGGAGAGCAGGTTGAGGAACACCTGCAGGAGTCGCTGGCGGTCGGCCAAGACGTGCGCATCGGATGGACAGGCCGTGGAATCGACGACCAGAGCAATCCGCCGGTCCTCGGCCAACGGACGGGTGAAGCTGATCGCGTCGTCCACCACCGCGAGCACCGGAGTCGGGTCGAGAGTCAGGTCGAGCCGACCCGACTCGATTCGGGCGATATCCAAGACCTCGTCGATCAAGGCCAAAAGGTGGTGACCGGCCCGGATGACGTGGCGAACCGCCTCGTGCTGCTGAACGTCGAGCGCCTCCAGCTCGAGTAGCTGGGCGAAGCCCAGAATCGAATTCAACGGCGTCCGGAGCTCGTGGCTCATCCGTGAGAGGAACGTGCTCTTGGCCGTGTTGGCTAGCTCGGCCTCGACCAAGGCGGCCTGGAGTTCGGATTCGACGGCGAGATCGGCCGAGACGTCGCGCGACACGAGCACGGCTCCGGCGCCCTGCCCGTCCTCGGCGACCAGAGCCTGTGCCCGGGTGTCGAGCGTCACCCATCGTCCGTCTGCATGGCGCACTCGGGAGCGGAGGTCGACCTCGGGCTGGTCGAGCGTGAGCAGGCGGCGGAACTCTTGGCCGACCGTCTTGGCGTCGTCGGGGTGGAGGTCCGGCAAGAGCTGCCCCGCAGACCGTTCGCCCAGTGCGTAGCCGAGAATGCGAGTAGAGGCGCGACTTACTTCTTGCACCTGACCCTGCGGGTCGAGCACGCTCACGATGTCGGGACATGCCCGGAAGATCGTGTCCAGGACCCGCTCCCGGTCCGCGAGGGCTCGTTCGGCCAGGGTGAGCTCCGTCACGTCAGTGGCGATGGCCGCTACCCCCGTGGCGCTCCCATCGGGATCGAGGAGAGGGAAGCGGACGGTCATGAGTACGTGGCGCTGGTTGCCCAGCACGACGACGTCGTCTGTGATCATCGGAGTTCCGGTGACGACTACCCGATGCTCGGCTTCCTCCGATGCCCGGGCGTCCTCGCCCCAGATCTCGGTCGGCCGGCGGCCCAGCACGCTGCCCCGGTCCAAACCGTGCAGTTGCAGGAACGCGTCGTTCACCAGGGAGAACCGGCCTTCGACGTCCTTCACGAACACCGCGGCGGTGGAGTGGTCCACGATGGCTTCCACCAGCCTGTCGTTGGCCCTGGCCCTGTCGGCCGCTTCATGGCGCTCACTGACGTCCCGAGCGGCCCCGAAGAGCCGCTGTTGATCGTCGAGCCACGAGCCTGACCACTCGAGCCAGTGCCACATCCCGTCCTTGGCCCGGCAGCGCACCTCCAAGGTCAGTGGGGCGCCGTCGCGGGGGAACTCCTCGACATCGGTCGTGGGCGCCCCCAGATCGTCGGGGTGCACCAGGGCCGACAGGTCGATGCGCTCGAGCTCATGGGGCTCGTACCCGAGGACCGACGCCACGTTCGGGCTGCACCAGGCAGTGCCGCTCCGGGGATCGAACACCCCGAAGAGCTCCGTGGGCAGGTCGAGGAAGCCAGCGAGGTCCTCGTCCGTCAATTCGTCTGGCACTGCGCCGTCCTCGCACGGACCGGCGTCCGGGCCGGCCCGATGTCGAGGGGCCGGTTCCTGGTCCCGACCCCACGGGGGCGGGCCGACAGCGACGCCGGCCGCACCTTCCAGGTATCGGCTGGGACGCCCCCGACGTTGAGATCCGGCACCCTGGGTGACAGGCGGCCGAGGTGGCCGGGTTAGGTCGGCC
>DATGGF010000515.1:0-3399 GCA_035308625.1 Acidimicrobiales bacterium
GAGCGAGTAGCGGCCGGGCTGGGGCCACACGAGCAGGCCGTGCGGCTCGATGCCCGCCGGGTGGACCTGGATGCGCGCGTCGAGCCGGCCGGTCGCGGTGTTGAACACGTAGACCTCGTTGTCGTAGCGGCCGCTCAACCACAGCTCGGCCCCGTCGGCGCTGACGCCGCCCATGTCGGGGCTCCCGCCACCCGGCACGGGCCAGTTGGCAACGACCCTGTTGGTGGCGAAGTCCACGACCGACACGCTGCCCCGCCCGTGGGGGGGCGCCGTCCCACGGGCGGCCGAGCCCCGGTTGGCGACGTACAGGGACCGGGCGTCGCGGCTGGGGTAGAGGCCGTGGGCGCCGTACCCGCCCGTCGCCGCCAGGTCGATGGTCCCCGTGACCCGGAAGGTGCCGCCGTCGACGAGGACCAGCCGGTTGCCGAGCATGTCGGCGACGTAGAAGGTACGACCGTTCGGGCCCAGGCGGATGTCCTGCGGCAGGGCGCCGGCGCCGAGGTCAAGCGTCCCCTCGACCACGCGCTGTTGCCACGCGACCTTCACCAGCCGGTGGGCGTCCTCGCAGGTGGCGATGAGGTAGCTGCCGTCGGCGGAGAAGTCCATGTGGTTGATCCCGAGGCACGTCGGCGTCGGGACCGAGAACCGCAGCTGCATCGTCAGCGGGTCACGGAAGTCGAGCCGGTGGAGCGCCTCGGCCACCACGATGGCGTAGGCGCCGTCGGGGGTGAAGTACATGTTGTAGGGGTCGTCGACCTGGATGCTCGGGCCGAACGAACCCGTCCGCGGGTCGATCGGCGTCAACGACCCGAGCGCCGGGTCGCCTTCGGAGTTGTTGACGACCCAGAGCCGCGACATGTCGTACGAGGGCACCACGTGCTGCGGGTTCGAGCCGGTGTGCACCACGGCGATGATCTTCATCGTCGTCGGGTCGATCACCGTGACGTTGTTGGTCTGGCGGTTCGGGACGTACACGCGAGGGACCGCAGCCCGCGCGGCCGCGCTCAGGTCCCCCGCACCCGCGGCGCTGTAGATGTTGGCCGGGTCGAGGACACCGGGCATCCCGGTGATCGTCCTGATCGCGGGGACGCTCGGCCCTGTCGAAGGAGCAGCGGTCGCGGGCGGTTGTGGCCCGGCCTTCGAGCCCCCGCTGCACGCCGCCGCGAGCACGGCGATCGTCACCAGCCCCGCGCGCAGGCCGGAGGGCTTGCGGGGGGGCACCGCGACATCATTGCCCGCCCTCGGCGTACTTTGGGGGCGTGACCACGACACTCGACTCGACGGGCTGGTGGCTGCCCGAGCCCGAGCCGCGCCCAGTCCGCTACACGGTGATCTCGGTGGACGACCACCTCGTCGAGCCCCCCCACATGTTCGAGGGGCGCCTGCCGGCACGGCTGCAGGACGGCGCCCCCAGGATCATCGAGACGCCCGAAGGCCAGCAGGTCTGGGAGTTCGAGGGGCAACGGTTCACGCAGTCGGGCACCAACGCCCTCGCCGGGCGGACGCGCGAGACGCTCAACATCGCGCCCGTGCGCTTCGACCAGATGCGCAAGGGGTGCTGGGACATCGAGGCCCGGGTCCACGACATGGACGTCAACGGCGTCTGGGCATCGCTCAACTTCCCCTCGATGATCACCGGCTTCTGCGGCCGGGTGTTCTCCCAGGCCAAGGACCCCGAGCTCGGGCTGGCGGTGACGCGGGCCTGGAACGACTGGCTGTTCGAGGAGTGGTACTCGCCCCACCCGGACCGCATCATCCCCCTCGGCATCACCTTCCTGTCCGACCCCGAGGTCGGTGCCGAAGAGGTCCGGCGCAACGCCGAGCGCGGGTTCGTCTCGGTCACCCTGCCGGAGCGCCCCCACCGGCTCGGCTTCCCCTCCGTCTTCAGCGGCTACTGGGACCCGATCATCGAGGCGTGCGCCGAGACCGACACGGTGATCAGCCTCCACGTCGGGTCCTCGGGGATGGCGGACTACCCCTCGGATTCCCCGAACGTGCAGCTCGGTGCGACGCTGTTCGGCCAGATGTCCCTGTCGGCGTGCGCCGAGTGGGTGTGGTCGGGGTACGGCATGCGTTACCCGGACCTCAAGATCGCCATGTCGGAGGGAGGCATCGGCTGGGTCGCCATGCTGCTCGACCGGCTCGACAACATCGTCGACCGCTCCGGCTACGGGATCGGGTGGGACATCCGGCCGGCGGAGGTGCTCAAGCGCAACTTCTGGTTCTGCACGATCGACGACCCGTCGACCATCGACACCCGCTACCGCATCGGCATCGACCACATCATGTTCGAGGTCGACTACCCGCACGGCGACAGCACGTGGCCCGACTCTCAGGATGTCATCGAGAAGTTCTGGGGCCACCTGCCCACTGAGGAGCTCCGGCTCCTCACCCACATCAATGCCAGCAGGCTCTATCGCCACCCGCTCCCGGAGGTAACGCTGCCGTGACCACGTTCGTCCCCACCGCAGACAAACTGCTGCCCGACCTCACGCCGCAGGAGGAGCTCACGATCCTCGCACGGACCCTGTGGCACGAGGGCTACGACGACCACCTGGCGGGGCACATCACGATCAACCGGGGCGACGGCACGCTGTGGTGCAACCCGTGGCTCATGACGTGGGCCGAGTTCCGCCCGTCGGACGTGATCGTGGTCGACCTCGAGGGCAACGTGCTCGAGGGCAACTGGCCGATGCCGCCCGGTGCCACGATCCACCTCGAGCTCCACAAGGCCCGGCCGGGGCTCGGCGTCGTGCTGCACTCGCACCCGCGGTTCGGGACCATCTGGGCGGACATGCACCGCATCCCCGACATGTTCGACCAGAGCTCGGGGCTCGGTGGCGGCAAGGTGGCGCTCGTCGACGAGTACCGCGGCGCGGTGAATGACACCGGCGCGGCGCGCGCCGCCGTCGAGGCCTTCGGCGACGCCGACCTCGGCCTGCTCGCCAACCACGGCGTGCTCATCGTCGCCAGCAACGTGCGCGCCGCCCACCAGCGCGCGGTCGCGCTCGAGCAACGGTGCCGCAACGCCTGGTTCGTGGCTGCCGCGGGTGGTGGCGTGCCGCTGCCCGAAGATGTCCAGGAGCGGTTCCGAGCGTCGGACGGCACGCGCTTCCACGGGTTCTGGGAGGTCATGGCCCGCCAGGAGCTGGCCAAAGATCCGACGCTGCTAGACCGCTGTTGAGCACCATGTCGGGGTGAGCCTCGACCGCTGGCGCGCCACCCGGCGGATCGAGGTCACCGACCCGCGGCCCCTGACGGCGTGGGGGCTGCTGCGGTGGCTGGCGCGCCGCCAGTGGGCCAACCTTGCTGTCGGCGCCGCCGCCGGGACGGCGTGGATGGGCGCGCAGGCCGCCGTGCCGCCCGTGCTCGGGGCCGCCCTCGCGCAGGGGGTCGCCC
>DATGGF010000516.1:0-3304 GCA_035308625.1 Acidimicrobiales bacterium
CGAGCTCCAGGCCTACGCCGCGGCCGCCGACGCCTTCGCCCTGCTCATCGAGCAGGCCCGGCGCAGCCTGCCCCGCATCGCCGGCCTGGAGGAACAGTTCCGGGACATGGCCCCGGACCTGCTGGCCGGGCTCACGGCCGAGCGCCTGGCCACGGCCTTCCTGGTGGCGAGCGGCCCGCGCCCCGACCTCAGCCTGGACCTGTCCCACGTCACGGTGGAGGCCGTCACCGTGTCGGAGGCCGTGGCCGAGCTCGAGAAGCGCCTGCCCGGCAGCGGCACCACCTCCTTCCGAGAGCTCACCCGCCACTGCACGACGCGCATGCAGGTGATCGTCCGCTTCCTCGCCCTGCTCGAGCTGTGCAAGCGGGGATGGGTCACGTTGGACCAGGGGGAGACCTTCGGCGACCTGGCCGTCACCTGGATCGCCGACCGCGACGACAGCCGCCAGCCGGTGCCGGTGGCGGGTGGCGTCGAGGAGTACGACGGCTAGCGGCGGAGCGAGGCGAGACGTGTCCCTTTCCGAGGAGCAACGGGCCATCGAGGCGGTGCTGTTGTCGGCCGTGGAGCCGGTGCCGCCGACCCTCCTGGCCGAATTGCTCGAGCTGCCCGTCGACCGGGTGACCAACGCCTGCGACGAGCTGGCCGCGTCGTACGCGGCCGAGGGCCGCGGCTTCGTCCTGGCCCATGTGGCCGGGGGCTACCGCTACCAGACCCATCCCGACATGGCCCCCTTCGTCGAGCGGTTCGCCATGGAAGGCGTGTCCTCCCGGCTGTCCTCGGCGGCGCTCGAGACCCTGGCCATCGTGGCCTACAAGCAGCCGGTGTCGCGCGGCCAGATCGCCGCGTTGCGCGGGGTCAACGTCGACGGCGTGGTGCGCCTGCTCGACCAGCGCGGCTACATCACCCCGGTGGGGACCGCGCCCGGACCGGGACAGCCCGTGCTCTACGGCACCACCGCCGCCTTCCTGGAGAAGCTCGGGCTGGCGTCGCTGGCCGACCTCCCCCCGGTCGAGGACCTCCTGCCCGAGGGCGAGGACGTCATGGATCGGCTGGAGGAGCGCCTGCGCCCCAGCGCCGATGCCCCCGGAAGCTGACGGAGCCGAAGGGGAGCGCCTCCAGAAGGTCCTGGCCCGAGCCGGCTACGGCAGCCGGCGCACCTGCGAGGAGCTCATCAGCGACGGGCGGGTGACGGTCAACGGGGAGGCGGCGACGCTGGGCCGGCGCGTCGACGTCGGCCGGGACCGCATCGCCGTCGACGGCGCCCTGGTGTCGACGCTCCCCGGGCTCGTCCACTACGTGCTCAACAAGCCCCGTGGCGTGGTGACGACGGCCGCCGACCCCGAGGGCCGGCCCACCGTGGTGCAGCTGGTGCCGGACGAGCCGCGGGTGTTCCCGGTGGGCCGCCTCGACGCCGACACCGAGGGCCTGCTGGTGCTCACCAACGACGGCGAACTGGCCCAGCGCCTGGCCCATCCGTCCTTCGGCGTCGACAAGGAGTACCTGGCCGAGGTGGACGGCCGGCCCGGTCCGTCGGCCCTGCGGGCCCTGCGGCGGGGGGTGGACCTCGACGACGGCGTCACCGCGCCGGCCACGGTGGGGGTGCTGGCGCCGGGCGTGCTGCGCATCGTCATCCACGAGGGCCGCAACCGCCAGGTGCGGCGCATGTGCGAGGCCGTCGGCCACCCGGTGCGGCGCCTGGTGCGCACCCGCATCGGCCCGCTGTCCGACGCGGGCCTGGCGCCGGGGCGGTGGCGGCGCCTCACCGACGCCGAGGTCCGCTCCCTCTCCCGGGCAGCCGCCGGGGACGACCGGGGCCGGGAGCGACCCACCGGAGGGCGCGGCGGCCGTCGGTAGCATGCTCTCTCCATGGACAAAGCCGTCCGGGCGCTGCGGGGGGCCACCACCGTGGACGCCGACACCGCCGAGCAGATCAGCAAGCGCACCGTGGCGCTGCTCTCCACCATGCTCGAGCGCAACGGGGTCGACCACGAGGACCTCATCAGCATCGTGTTCACCACGACCCCCGACCTCGTCTCCATGTTCCCCGCCACCGCGGCGCGCGCGGCCGGCCTCGGGGACGTGCCACTGCTGTGCGCGTCGGAGATCGCCGTGGTCGGGGCCACCCCGCGTTGCATCCGGATCCTCGTGCACCTCACCACCGACCGCCGGCGCGACGAGCTCCACCACGTCTACCTCGAGGGCGCCCGGGGGCTGCGCGATGACCTCCCCGAATGACGGGGGGCGTCCGCGCCGGGCCGCCATCGTCGGAGCCGGCCTGATCGGCAGCTCCATCGGCCTGGCCCTACGGGCCCGCGGCTGGCACGTCACCGGCCGGGACATCTCGACCGACGTGCTGGACGAAGCGGGCGCCATCGGCGCCATCGACCAGGCGGGCGACGACCCCGACGCCGACATCACCTTCGTGGCCACCCCCGTCGGCGTGACCGCTGTGGAGGTCGAACGCGTGTTGGCCCAGCCCGGGTTGCGCCCCGACGCGGCCGTGACCGACGTGGGCGGAGTGAAGGCGGCGTTGGTGGCCTCGGTGCACGACCCGCGGTTCGTGGGGGGCCATCCCATGGCCGGCTCCGAACAGGTGGGGGTGGCCGGCGCCGACGCCCGCGTGTTCGTCGGCGCCACCTGGGTCCTCACCCCGACGGCCACCACCGACCCGGCTGCCTTCGCCGCCGTGCAGGCGGTGGTGGGGTCGCTCGGGGCGGAAGTGCTGTCGCTGTCGGCCGAGCAGCACGACGCGCTGGTGGCCGTGGTGTCGCACGTGCCCCATCTCGCCGCGGCCACGTTGATGAACCTGGCCGACCGGCGGGCCGAGGAGCATGCGGCGCTGTTGCAGCTGGCTGCGGGCGGCTTCCGGGACATGACGAGGGTGGCCGCCGGGCAACCGGGCATCTGGCCCGACGTGTGCGCCGAGAACGCGCCCGCCATCGTGGCCACGCTCGACGCGCTGTTGGCCGATCTGTCCGCGGTGCGCGACCGGGTGGCGGGAGGCGACCGGGCCGGGTTGCTCCAGGACCTCACCCGGGCCGCCGAGGCCCGCCGGGCATTACCGGCGCGCGCCGTGCGGCCCGACCGGCTGGCCGAGGTGCGGGTCCCGGTCATCGACCGCCCCGGCGTGCTGGCCGAGATCACCACCACGGCCGGCGGCCTCGGCGTCAACGTCCTCGACATGGAGATCGCCCACAGCGCCGAGGGACCCCACGGGGTGGTGGTGCTGGTCGTGGCGGCCGAGGCGGCCGAGCGCCTGGGCGCGGCACTGGGAGCGCTCGGCTACCGCTGGAGCTCGGAAGCG
>DATGGF010000517.1:0-6489 GCA_035308625.1 Acidimicrobiales bacterium
CGGGATGGGCATGGACGACAACCGGCCGTACACCGACGGCGTGGTGACCGGCTTCGGCACCATCGACGGCCGCAAGGTGTGCGTGTTCAGCCAGGACTTCACCGTCTTCGGCGGGGCCCTGGGCGAGGTCTTCGCCGAGAAGATCCACAAGATCATGGACCTGGCCGAATCGATCGGGGTCCCCATGATCGGCCTGAACGACGGCGCCGGTGCCCGCATCCAAGAGGGTGTGGTGTCGTTGCACTCCTACGGCGGCATCTTCCACCGCAACGTGCAGGCGTCGGGGGTCATCCCCCAGATCAGCGTGATCCTGGGACCGTGCGCCGGCGGTGCCGTCTACTCGCCGGCCATGACCGACTTCATCTTCATGGTCAACGGCTCGAGCCACATGTTCATCACCGGGCCCGACGTAGTGAAGACCGTCACAGGCGAGGACGTCTCGCTCGAGGAGCTGGGCGGCGCCATGAGCCACGCCACCAAGTCGGGTGTGGCCACCTTCGTGGCCCCCGACGAGAAGACCTGTCTCGACGAGGTGCGCTACCTGCTTTCGTTCCTGCCCTCGAACAACCTCGAGGAGCCGCCCGTGCTCGACGCGGCCGACGACCCGGACCGAGGCACGCCCGAGCTCGTCGATCTCATGCCGCCGTCGCCCAACCAGCCCTACGACATGAAGAAGGTCATCACCTCGGTCGTCGACGAGGGCGACTACTTCGAGGTCCATCAGCACTGGGCCATGAGCATCACGTGCGGGTTCGCCCGCATCGACGGACGGCCCGTCGGCATCGTGGGCAACCAGCCCGCGGTGCTCGCCGGCGTGCTCGACATCGACTCCTCCGAGAAAGCGGCGCGCTTCGTCCGCACGTGCGACGCCTTCAACATCCCGCTCGTGACCTTCGTCGACGTGCCCGGTTTCATGCCCGGCACCGACCAGGAGTACGGCGGCATCATCCGCCACGGGGCCAAGCTGCTCTACGCCTACTGCGAATCCACCGTCCCGCGCATCCAGGTCATCACGCGCAAGGCCTACGGCGGGGCCTACGTGGTCATGAACTCCAAGTCGATCGGCGCCGACCTGGCCTTCGCCTGGCCGTCGGCCGAGCTGGCGGTGATGGGCCCCCAGGGAGCGGTGGAGATCGTCTACCGCCGCGAGCTGGCCGAGGCGGCCGACCCCCCGGCGCGGCGGGCCGATCTGGTGGAGGAGTACACCGAGCGGTACGCCAACCCCTACATCGCCGCCGAGCGCGGCTATGTCGACGACGTCATCGACCCGGCCGAGACCCGTCGCGTCTTGGTGCGCAGCCTGCGCATCCTGGCGTCCAAGCGCGAGGACCTGCCCAAGCGCAAGCACGGGAACGTCCCGCTGTGACCCCGGCGCCGGAGGGAGCCGATCCCGTGCTCCCCATGGTGGCGTCGGTGCGACCCGAGCCCGATCCCGGAGTGCTGGCGGCGATCGTGGCCGCCGTGGAGCAGTGCTGGCCCCGGCCCGCGCCGAGCTCGCCTGAGCCGCTCACCCCACCGTGGCGGTTCAGCGGCCGCTGGTGGGCCCGCCCCACCGCGGCGCGCCGCGATCGGCCTTGGTAAGGCGGTTTCGCCGGTTCAGGCCGACTCGACCTCGGCTCTGATCCGCTCCAGCGTGCGCCGCATGTCGTTGCGGTTGCGCTTGCCCCGAGCCCAGCCGAGCACAGCCCAGTAGAGGCGCAGACCGAAGACGTCGGCCAGACGGAACGACTCGGTGACGTCGGTCCCGTCGCCTGCCGGCACCATGGTGTAGCCCCACGTGCTGAGTGGCTTGTCGGGTTTGTTCCCGACGCCGAAGGTGAACTCGCGGCCGGGTTCGCTCACCAGCACCGTGCACGTCGTCCAGTACGTCGGGCCTTTCTCGTTGCGCTTCACGTGCCCCCGGAACCGGGCCCCGACGGCCGGGCCAGTGGCCCCGTCGATCCAGGTGGCTTCGAAAGTCTCGGGGCTGTAGCGGCCGATCCTGGTCACGTCGCTCACCAGGTCCCAGACCTTCTCGGGCGGTGCGACCATGTGGAGGGTGACGGATTCGTGCACGGCCGGACTCTAGGACTCCATTTGCCGGTGATCCATCGCGACCGGCGCTGCGAGCGTGACCACGCCGGCGGCCATCGCCGCCAGTGCGCTCGCCATGAAGGCGACGGCCACCCAGCCCGGGCTCGTCACCGAAGGCAGTTCGACGACGCCGTAACGCGTCGCCACCACCCACACCAATGCCCACACCGGGGGACGGCCCGCGGTGAGCTCCAGCGCAAGCAGCAGCACGGCCACACCCAGGAAGTAGTACTCCTGGACCGAGACCTCGAAGACCAGCCGGCTCGAAAGACAGACCAGGCTCAGTGCGAGCAGCGGCATCGGGGCGAGCAGCCGCTGCCGCAGTCGCCACCAGGCGATCAGGCACACCAGTGCGTCGAGCACAACGGGAAGGTCGCGGGCGATCTTCAACTTGAGCGACTCGCCCACGCCGAGCAAACCGACGGCGGTCGACGACCGCACGATCCCGGCGCCCTGGGAGTAGGTGCCGGTGAGAGCCGACCAGGTGCCTGAGGGGTCGGCCACCAGGAACGGCACCGTCACCGCCAACCCCGCGGTCAGGGCGGCGCCGACGAGGCGCCCCCGCGACCGGAGGTCGGGCGCGGCGGCGATCACGGGAAGCAAGACCAAAACGGCGAGCTGATGGCAGACCACGGCCAAGCCGAGGAGGGCGCCGGTCGCCACCCACCGGCGGCGCAAGGCCTGGGACAGGGCCATCACGGCCAGGCCGAGGCTGAGCAGGTCCTGGGGATGGAAGCTCTCGATGAGGGCATCGCTGGCCGCCGGCAGCACGGCGAGGGCGAGCGCGGCGGTCAGCTCGGCGGCGCTCGGGCGGCCGTACACGGCACGCAGCAACCACTGGATGCCGAACAACAGCACCAACCACGCGCCGACGCCGATGAGCGCCTGCGACCTCCACCACGGTGGCAGCGCGCCGCGTCGGCCGGGGCGTTGGTCGGCGCACAGATGGAGCACCGACCGGTAGAACGCGGCTTGCGGGCTGTGCGCGATCACCGCGGGGACCGGCCGGTCGCTGCACCACCGGGGAGCGCCGAGCCACGGGCGCAGGCCGGCGACCAGTGGGGACGCCAGCAGGGCGTAGCCAGGCGGGTCGGCGGTCTGGGTCTCCTGCTCGGCCAGTCGCAGGTGCCCCTCGGACACCGCGGTGGTGGGGAGGGTGATGACGAGCGCGTCGTTCGACGCCGAAATGGGACCACCGCGCAGGGACAGCACTGCCACGTAGACCACCAGGGCGGCGCCGCGCGCCACCCATAGCGCCGCAGCCGACACCGGGCTTGACAACAGCTGCGACCACACCCGCGTCCCGGCCCGCGCCCCATGCACGGCCACCACACTGCCTGAAGCCGGGGCTCGATCAGCGACTCGGCCGCAGGCTCCTCCATTTGTGGCCTCGGCAGGGCGGTGGTTCACTACCGTCCATGGGGGACGCGGGGGGTCGTGCGCCAGATCGTGACGCGCCTGTGCCGGTGGCGGCAGTCTCCGACTCCCCCGAACGCACGGCCCTCAAAAAGAGCATCGACGCACTGGTGGCGAGTGCCGCCGCACTGCGCGAACGGCTCCGCAACTACGAGATCTCCATGGACAGGATCCGACGCGGGCTCGACGAGGGACAACCGGCAATCGACGCCTCCTCCGGAACTTCGATCCCGAGTGACCGGCGTCTCGTGACCGAGAGCATCGAACAGTTCGAGCAGGCCCGCCACGAACTGCGGGTCGCTCTGATCGCCGCGGGCCGGGCCGAGGGTTCCTCCGTGGCGGAAGTGGCGGCCGTACTCGGCATCTCCCGGCAACTGGCATATCGGCTCACTGCCCGGGGTTAGGGCCTCCCGGAATTCCCGTTGGGTTCGAGGTGGTGGGGCTAGCCTCGGGCGCACCCGAGGGAGCCTTGTCGTGGAGGTGGGTGATGGGGGTAGACAGCGGCGCCTACGACACCGTGATGGTCCTGCACATCATGTGCGTCATCATCGGATTCGGCGGCGTCTTCCTGAACGCGATCTACGGTGCCGAGGCCAAGCGGCGCCAAGGCAGTGAAGGACTGGCCGTGTTCGAAGCCACCGAACGGGTCGGCAAGGTGGCCGAGGTCTTCATCCTGGCCGTGCCCGTATTCGGCATCTCGCTCGTCTTGATGAGCCACAGTAAATGGGCGTTCTCGCAGACCTGGGTGGCCGCAGGGCTGGCCATCTACGCGGTGGCCCTGACGCTCAGCTTCGGGTTCCACCTTCCCAACCTGAAGCGCATGGGCGGGCTGATGCACGAGCTGGTGGCCATGGCCCACGCCCAGAAGTCGGTGGCGGGAGGAGCGGTGCCGACCGAGGACGAGCACGCGGCCGCGGCCATCGCCGCCGCCGGCGGTCCTCCGCCGCAGGTGATCGAGCTCCAGCGCTGCGGCAAGCTGGCCGGGATCTACGGCGGCACCCTGAACCTGGCCATCATCGCCGTGGTCATCCTGATGGTGTGGAAGCCGGGGAGCTGACCGGGCCCCGTTAACGTCGATTCCATGCCGGGGGAACGGGAACGACTGCTCGCAGCGTTCGCCGCCATGCAGGAAGCGAACGACCAGCTCCGTGACGAGCTCGCCCACCACAAGACGGCCACCACGGCGGCCATCGAAGACATGCTGGCCGAGTCGATGACTCCGGGCGCGGTGAGCGCCGGGGCGGCACCGCAGATCAGGTTGGAGCTGACCGAGGCTCTCGACCGGTTCGAGCGCACCCGCCACGAGGCGCGCCTGGCCATCTTCGCCTATCTCGGCACCGTCCCCGGGGTGTCCACGGCGCGGATCGGGCGAGCGCTCGGGATCTCACGCCAGCTGGCCTCGCGACTCGCCCGCGAGGCCAGTGGCTCCGCTCTGGACGACACCGACAGCTGAGCCGACACCCGCGGTGGGGACAGTGAGGCCGCCACTTCGGGGCGCCGTAGCTACTGGAGGCGGGCGACCTGCTCGGTCCGGTTGCGCACCAGGTCGTTGAAGGCTTGGCCCGGCCCGATGTGCTCCCACAGCGTGGACGGGTAGAAGGTGACGTACATCGTGCGGCGGCCGCCGGCGCCGGTGGGGCGGGGTGACGCATGGACGAGATCCTGCACGTGCACCGTGACGTCGCCGGGAGCGGTGTCCACCGCCGCCACGGGCACGCCCTCGAGGCACTCCTCCCACCGGTAATGGATGGCCTGGCCGTGGCTACCGGGGACGACGAGGAGGTTGCCCGTCGCCGCCTCCGAGCCGGTGAGCTGGATGCCGATGCTCACCGAGGGGCAGAGGATGGCGTGGCCCCCCATGCCGCAGTCCTGGTGCCACGGGATGTTGGACAGCCCGCTCGTGTTGCCCGGCACCTTGAGCAGTACGGCGCTGCCCTCCATGCGGTCGGGCGCCAGGCGGAGGCTGCGGTCGAGTAGCAGGCCGAGCCGGCGCACTCGCGGGTCGTCCTCCAGGGCGGCCAGCACCGAGGAGCGCAGGGTGGTGTACACGAGCCGGCACAGCGCGCTGTCCCCTCCCTCGGTCGTGACCCACCACGACCGGTCGTCCCCGGGCCGGGCTTCGGCGGCCAGTCGGTCGACCTCGGCGTTGGCCACAGCCATCTCGTCGGGGGTGAAGACCGAGGCGACGTGGAGGAAGCCCATCACCTCGAGCTGGGCCGCCAGCTCGGCGTCGTCCGCGTCGAGGGTGAACGTGGCCGACGGGTCGCGGCCGGCGAAGTCGGCGCGCTCGGGGTCGTAGGGCGGGATGCCGGCGTGGAGGTACTTGAGCACCGGGTCCCAGTCGGCCATCTGGCGGAAGCCGCCGCGCTCGAAGGCCAGGTCCTCGCTCAGGAACAAGTTGATGAAGGTGCGGAATTGACGCACCAGGTCGTCCCACGACGCCCTGCTCATACGCACCACGGTGGCCCCGTCGGCCTTCCCCTCGTCCACCTGCACCGATGGAACCGCCGGGGTGTAGGTCACGGCGTCGCCGTCGACAAGGAAGGTGATGGCTCCCGTGGAGTGGAGGCGCCGGGCGGCCCGTTCGAGTATGGCCGGGTCGACCTCGGGCGCGACCGGGGGCGACAGGGCCACGTGGCTAGAAGGCGCTGACGCCGTGCGGCGTGCCCAGGCCGGTCGGGCCGTCGTAGCCGGCACCGGCGTTGCACAGATAGCCGGGGCTACAGGAGCCGTTCGATCCCGATGTCACGTCGTAGAGGCCCGCCGTGTGCGTGTACGGATACGAGCTGTTGGTGATGGATCCGGTGTTGCCGGCCAGGGCGTAGACGCTGGCGATGATGGGCGAGGCCACGCTGGTGCCACCGAACACCATCCAGCCCGGCGTGCCGTCGGTGTCGTACACGGCCACACCGGTGTTGGGGTCGGCCACGGCGGAGACGTCGGCCACCATGCGACCCGAGCAGTTCGACAGGCCGAGGTTCACCTGCCAGCTGGGCTGGT
>DATGGF010000518.1:0-7078 GCA_035308625.1 Acidimicrobiales bacterium
GGAGCCGGTGAGCCCGAGGAGCAGCCCGGAGCTGCTCCCGGCCACGGTGGCGTCGCTACCCCATTCGACCCCCCACCCGTGCATGGCGCTGCCCGAGAAGTCGAGCTGACCGCTCGAATTCCAGGCGGCCCACCCGAGCACGAGCTGGCCCGACCAGTTGGCCGGATCGTTGATCTGCAACCCGATGGCGTTGACCCCGGTCTCGGCGGGCACCACCCAGGTGACCGTGTTCCACCCCGGTCCGAGCGTGCGGGCGGGCGCGAAGTGGACGGTCCAGGCGGAGTCCTGGGCGAAGGGGACGATCTGCACCGCGGCACCCGACGGGTTGTCGACGGCGTAGGTGACGGTGGTGCCGCCGGCCACCGAAGTGAGTCCTTGTGTCCCGTCGAACCCCGGATAGCCCGACCCCGTCAGCCCCAGGACCAGACCCGACGCGCTGGCCCCCGCGGTGGCGTCGTTTCCCCATTCCACGCCCCACCCGTGGGTGGCCCCGCCGGAGAAGTCGAGGAGCCCGCTGGCGTTGGACGGGGGCAAAGGTGGGGCGCCCGCCGCGATCGTCGTGGTCGTGGTGGTCGACGGCGTGGTCGTCGTCGTAGTGGTCGCCCCCGGTGAGAGGGTCGAGGGCGGCGGGGCGAAGTCCGGGTCGGCCGCCGCCATAGCGGCGAGGTGCGCCTGGAACCCGGACCCAAAGGTGGTGGAGGTCCCGTTGTAGGAGCTGATCAGGGCGGGCCCCGCCGTGCAGCTCCAGGTGTTCCAGGTCCACCCCAGGTAGGAAACGCCGACCGAGTCGGCCCAGCGCATGTACGAGGTGATGAAGGCGCTGGCGCAGTCCGTCTCGCCGATCTCACCGGAGACCAACGGCACGGCGGCGGCCACCGGGCCGATGGTCGAGGACCAGCAGCTCTGGGTGTTGCACTGGCTGTAGTTGTAGACGTGGACGGAGGCGACCAGCTGGTGCAGGGGGTCGTTGGGCTCGTTGGCCAGCCAGCCCGAGAGGTCGCCGGCCCAGTTGAGGCCACCGGCCATCACCGGCTGGGTGGCGCCCGTCTCGCGGACCGCCGCCAGCATCTGCTGCATGCCGGCGGTCTGGAGCCCGTTGTCGTTGCAGCCGTTGCGCCAGCACGACCACGAGATGTTCCTGGGCTCGTTGTACAGGTCGAAGACGACGCCCGGGTCGGGGCGGAAGGTGGCGGCCACCGACGACCAGAAGGCCACGGAGTGGTCGGCGTCCGCCATGTCCATCTGGCCGGTGGCGAGCGTCGCTCCCGGCGCGTTCCAGTGCAGGTCCACTATGGCCACCAGCCCCGCCGCGTGCAGCTCCTGTACGTAGTTCTCGATGGCCTGGCGGTAGGCAGCGCCGCCGTAGGCGCTGCTCACCCCGTTGATGCCGAGCCAGCAGTCCTCGTTGAGCGGGACCCGCACGGCGTTCACGTGCCAGGCGGCCATGGCGGCCACCGAGTTGGCGTCCGACGGGCCGTCGAAGATGCCCCACTCCTGCACGCAGGCGAACTCGGTGCCGGAGCGGTCCACGCCGATCAGGCGGATGGGCTGTCCCTGACCGTTCACCAAATGATTACCGACGACCTTGACCGTCACTGTGGGTGCGGCCGAAGCCGGCCGCACGATGACGGCGGTGCCGCTCACGAGGCCGGCCAGGCCGAGAGCCAGCACGAAGCGCGCGGCGGTGGATCGGAGCGGAACTCGATGCATAGGGGCAGCATCGGCCACGCAACAACCCCTTCATTTAGGGCCGAAAGTCCCGGCCTCGGCTCCCCGTGCTTCGGTGGACGTCGCCGCACTACCGTTCGCCGACATCGTGGGACGTCGGCAGCGGCGATACGTCCGCTGCCATTGCCCAAAAAGCAGGGAGCCCTCACCATGCGAGCCGACAACAACGGCGTGGCCGTCCATTACGAGGTGCACGGGGAGGGTCGGCCCGCCATCCTCCTGCACGGCTTCCCCGACTCGGGTCGCCTGTGGCGCCACCAGGTCCCGGCGCTCGTCGAGGCCGGGTTCTCCGTGATCGTCCCCGACCTGCGCGGCTACGGCCAGTCCGACAAGCCGCCGGCCGTGGACGATTACAACATCCTCCATCTGGCCGGCGACGTCGGGGCGGTGCTCGACTCGGCCGGGGTCCAGCGCGCGCACGTGGTGGGCCACGACTGGGGCGCGGCCCTGGCCTGGGCCCTCGGAGCACTCGCCCCCGAGCGGGTGGACCACCTGGTCGCCCTGAGCGTCGGCCACCCCGCCACTTTCCTGGGTGATGGTTTCGAGCAGATCCAGAAGTCGTGGTACATGCTGCTCTTCCAGTTCACCGGCGTGGCCGAGCAGTGGCTGGCGGCCGACAACTGGGCCGCGTTCCGGAATTGGGCCGGGCACCCTGACGCCGACGCCGTCATCGCCGACATGGAGGCCAACGGCTCGCTCACCCCGGCCCTCAACTACTACCGGGCCAACGTGCCGCCCGAGTCGTTCCTGTCCGCTCCGCCCGTGTTGCCACCGGTCGCCGCGCCGACCATGGGCGTGTGGAGCTCCGGGGACATGGCACTGACGGAGGGCCAGATGACCCGATCGGCCCAGGGTGTCGCCGGGCCCTGGCGCTACGAGCGGATCGACGGGCCCGGGCACTGGATGCAGCTCGAGGCCTCCGACGAGGTGAACCGCCTGCTCATCGACTTCCTCCCTGCCTGAGGCTTGACCCCAGGAACCCCCCTACGTACTATCTGATTCGTCGGACGGCTTGTCCGATGATTCAGTCCCAGAGGCCGGCTGCCCTGGGTCCCGGGGAGGGCCGACGCAGATGATCGACGGGATCGATCTCACCGATTCCCGCAACTTCGCCCGGGGCGTGCCCCACGACTGGTTCACGCAGCTCCGGCGGGAAGCCCCGGTGTACTGGCACGAGGAGGCCGACGGTCCCGGCTTCTGGGCCGTCACCCGCCACGCCGAGTGTGTCGAGGTGAACCGGGACGCCAAGCTCTTTTCGTCGTGGGCCGGCGGCACCTTCCTGTGGGAGACCCCACCGGACCTGCTCGAGCAGCACCGGTTGATGATGGTGAACATGGACCCGCCGATGCACACCCGCTACCGCCGGCTGGTCAACAAGGGCTTCACCCCCCGTACCGTCGCCGAGCTCGAGGCGCGGATCCACACGGTGGCCGACGAGATCCTCGACCGGGTGTGCGGGCAGGGGTCGGCCGACTTCGTGACCGACATCGCCGCCGAGCTCCCGCTCATCGTGTTGGCCGAGCTCCTGGGTGTGCCCGAGGAGGACCGCGTCCTCATATTCGACTGGTCCAACCGCATGATCGGCCGAGAGGACGCCGAGTACCAGGGCGCCGGGCAGAACGCCGAGGAGGCGGCTCAGATGGCGGCAGCCGAGCTCTTCGCCTACGCCGCCGAGCTCTACCAGGCCAAGCGCATGGACCCGCACACCGACCTGATGAGCGTGCTCACGCAATTGGAGGTGGACGGGGAGCGGCTTTCCGAGCTCGAGCTCGATCTGTTCTTCCTGTTGCTGACCGTGGCCGGGAACGAGACCACCCGCAACCTGCTGTCGGGTGCCATGGTCGCCTTCTCCGAGTTCCCCGACCAGTGGTCCAAGCTGGTCCAGCGGCCCGAGCTGCTTCCCACCGCGGTGGAGGAGATGCTCCGCTACGTCACCCCGGTCATGAACTTCAGGCGCCAGGCCACAGCCCCGGTGGAGCTGGCCGGCCAGCC
This sequence comes from Acidimicrobiales bacterium, assembly GCA_035308625.1. Taxonomy (GTDB): domain Bacteria; phylum Actinomycetota; class Acidimicrobiia; order Acidimicrobiales; family UBA8190; genus DATGGF01. Next base: position 3,721 of record DATGGF010000518.1, read on the forward strand.
CATCGCCGAAGGGGACAAGGTGGTGTTCTTCCACGTGTCGGCCAACCGGGACGAGGCGGTGTTCGAGGACCCCCAGCGCTTCGACATCGAGCGCTCCCCCAACCCGCACATGGCCTTCGGCGGGGGTGGGCCGCATTTCTGCCTGGGCGCCAACCTGGCCCGCATGGAGATCCGGGTGATGTTCGAGCACCTGCTGCAGCGAGTGCCGGACCTGCACGTGACTGGGTCGGTGGAGCATCTCCAGTCCAACTTCATCAACGGGATCCGGCACCTCCCGGTCGGCTTCGCCGCCACCGCGCCCGTCGTCGCCGCCTAGATGCCGCGCAACGCGCCGGAGGAGTTGAAGGCGCTCCTCCGCGACTTCCGGCGCGACCAGATCGTCGAGGTGGCCCAGCGCCTCTTCGGCGAGCGTGGCACGGCTGACGTGTCCATCGACGACATCGCCGCCCAGGCCGGGGTGGCCCGGTCCACCGTGTACGTCTACTTCGCCAACCGGGACGAGGTCCTGCGCGCCTGTCTCAAGCGGATGCACGCGCAGCTGCTCGACGCCATCGCGTCGTCGTGGGAGGAGATCGCCCGTCCCTTCGACCGCATGCGCCTCCTCATCGCAGGGATCCTCGAGCGCATCGACGACAACCCCGCGTTCTTCCGCCTCGCCTTGGCCATGCCGGCCCTGTCGGGCCAGACGGGCTCCGCCATGGGGGCCGAGCTCGGGATCATCAGCCTCGACCTGGCCCGCCTCATCCGCGACGTCCTCGAGGAGGCCATGGTGGCCGGGGACATCGCCACCATGGACCTCGACCGCGCCACCACGCTGGCCGGCCAGCAGCTCTACGGGGCCATCTCGGTGCGGGCCGGCCACCCGGCGCCCGACCCCATCGACGTGGCGGCCGCGGAGGTCACGGCGTTCGTCTGGCGGGGCCTGGCCGGCTGAGATCCGGGGGGGGGCTGAGCCCGCAATCACACCGTTACACCGTGCGCAGGGCCTCCAAGGGCGAGAGTCGGGCGGCGCGAAGGGCGGGATACACACCGGCCACCGCTCCCACCGCGAGCGCGGCGGCCAACGCGCCGGCGAGATCGGGCAAGGGCACCGTGGTGCTCCAGTGGCGAGCCGAGGAGTACACCGCGGTGCTGAGGGCGCCGATCACGGCCCCGGCACACCCGCCCATCCCGGCCAGGAGCACCGACTCCGTGACGAACTGCACGCCCACGTGCACCCGCCGCGCCCCCAGGGCCCGGCGCAGGCCGATCTCGCCCCGTCGCTCCAGGACCGAGATGACCATTACGTTGGCGATGCCCACCCCACCGATCACCAGCGCCACGATGCCCAGTGCCAGGAACAGGCTCTCGAAGGCGGCTGACGCGTCAGCTCGGGCGACCAGTGCGTCGGCCGGGTTGGCCACCGTTACGTCCTGGGGTGCACCCGGGTTGGTTGTCGCCGCCAACACCGACGACACCGCGTCGACGTTGGTGGGATCGGCCCGCACATAGATCTGGGCCGGCGTGCCGTCGGCCCCCAGTAGCCGCTCGGCGATGGGGTACCCGACGAGGGCACTGAGATCGAGCTCGGGGGCGAGCGGCAAGGGCCGCATGATGCCGACCACGGTGAACTGGTGTCGCCCCAACCAGACCTCGGTGGACCCGCCGATCCGGTCGATGCCCAGCGCCTGGGCTGTCTGCGCTCCGAGCACCACCGCGGGAAGCCGCGCCGTGGCCGCGTTCAGGAACCGGCCGGCGGCGAGCTGACCCTGCAACGTGGCCAGCAACGAGTCCTGGGCGCCATAGACGGCGATGCCGTTGGTGTTGGCCGACGAGATGTAGAGGTTGCGGAAGATGTGGACGGACGGGTCGACGTCGGCCACGGCCGAAGTCCCCAACACCGGCCCGATCCTCCGGATCATGGCCGGGGCCGACGGAGGCAACGTGGCTCCTGGGCCGGAGAACCCCTGCCCGGGGGTGACGACGAGCAGGTTGGTACCGAGCGCGTCGATCTCGGAGATCAGCTGCGAGCGCGACGAGCTGGAGATGCCGAGAACCGCCACCACCGTGGCCACCCCTAGCGCGATACCGGCGGCCGAGAGCACCGTGCGCACGGGGCGGCCGGCCATGGCCGACGCGGCGAGCGCCGACGCATCGACGGCCCGGAGCCGGCTCTGCCTCCTCATCGGGAGACCCCGGTGTCCGACTCCACCGAGCCGTCGCGCAACCGGACGGTCCGGGGCAAGGCGTCGGACAGCTCAGGGTTGTGGGTGACGACCACGATCGTCGTCCCCCGTTTGTTGATGTCGGACAGCAGAGTCAGGATCTCGACCCCTTGCGCCGAGTCGACGTTGCCCGTCGGCTCGTCGGCCAGGATGATGGCGGGCCGGCCCACGAGCGCCCGGGCGATCGCCGTTCGCTGACACTCCCCTCCCGACAATTCGCTCGGCCGGTGCAGGGCGCGGTGCGCCAACCCCACCTCGTCGAGCGCCTGACGCGCCGCGGTACGACGATCCGCCTGGGGGATGCCCCGGTACAGGAGCCCGTTGGCGACGTTGTCCAGCGCACAGAGGTGCGGCACCAGGAAGAACTGCTGGAAGACGAAGCCGATGGCGTACGCCCGCACGGCCGATAGCTCGGCATCGTCGAGGTGCTCGACCGAAGAGCCAGCCACGACGACTCGGCCCCCGCTGGGGCGCTCGAGCGTGCCGGCGATGGCCAGGAGGGTCGACTTCCCCGACCCCGACGGACCGACCACCGCGATGAACTCTCCCGGGTCGACGGTCAGGGTGACCGAGCGCAGGGCATGGACGGGCGGCGTGCCGGCGTACTGCTTGGTCACGTCGTCGAGGACCAGGGCGGCCGTCACTGCGCCACCACCACCTTCATGCCGGCCGCCACACCCGGCCCACTCACCTGGACCCGGGAACCGGTGAAGACACCAGTGGTGACGCCGATCAAATGGTGGGTCCCCGATGGCTCGACCACTTCGAGCCCGAAGCCACCACCGGCCAGGGCCAGCAGCGCCGGGATGGGCACGGCCAGCACCCCGCGGGCCGATTGGATGGTCAGCGACACCTGCACGCCCACGTCGGCCGCCGTACCGGTGGCGCCCGCGTCAGCCGGTGTCACGATGGCCACCGCCGTGATCACCGGCTGGCTGGTCCCGTTGTCCCCGCCACCGGAGGACTGACCCGAGCCCGATCCGCTTCCCGGAGGAGGCGGGCCGATAACGGTGACCGTGCCCGGGGTGGTGGAGTTGTCGGGCAACACGATGGAAACCGTCTCGCCCACCTGCACGGTGGGGAGGTCCGGATCGAGTGGCACAGACACCACGCGGCTGGTGGTGGTCACGTCGTAGGGCGACGATCCCGGTGAA
>DATGGF010000519.1:0-2822 GCA_035308625.1 Acidimicrobiales bacterium
CAGTTCCCGATCAGCGCTCGCTCGCAACGTTCGCTCGAGGTCGGTGAGCTCGACGTCGGGTAGGGCGATCCGCAGACCTTCAGGCCGACGGCGCTGTTGTGCACGCCGCTTCTTGTCCACTAACGCAATCACTCCCGCTCCCACAATGCCGAACCCAACCAGTTCCATCGGGACCTGGGCATGCCGCTCGTGGAATGAGGGGTCGAGACTGGCCGACCGAGCCTTTTGGGACCGTTCCGTATGGGCCGTGGCCAGGTCGATCCTGAGCTCGTCGGAGCTCGGAGCGTTGTGGGGCGCCTGAGAGACGGCTGAAATGGCCGGGGTCGGCACCGACGAAGCAACTGGGAGCCGAAGCGGTGAGGCTGGAGGGGATGGAGCAGGCGTTGGCGGGGTTGCGCCCGGTGCACTGCCGCTTGCCGGAAGCAACAGCCGCCAGCCCGGAAGGAGCCAATTGTCATCCGTCAGAGTCTGACCGTCAGGCTGTGGCACGCCTCGATTGAGATCCCCGATGTCGCGCCAGCGCAGAGGTGATCCCAATTCGCGCTCGGCGATCGACCACAATGTGTCACCGGGTACAACGACGTAAACGACACCGGCTATTGGGATCTCGGTGCCGTACGCCGCTGGCTGATCCGGTTCAGACGGGGTTGCTGATGAGACAAGGGTTGCCGACTCGGGAACCCCTGTCGGGCCCGAGGGTAGGGTCGCGGCAAAAGCCGCGGGCTGGAGGCGCAGGACTGACGACCAGCGCGGCGCAGGAAAGAAGGCGAGTGACGCTCCCACGACCCCGGCGATGATCGTCTGTGCCCGGCGACTGCCGGGCACACGGATCGGTGTGCCTCCTCGCACCCGGGACGTCAGGTCCAGTACGACGCACAACACCAGATAGGACCACGTCGCCCAGGCGACGAGTACGAGGAGCCCGCCCAGGTCGGTGTCGGTGAGAGGAGTCCTGAGCCACGCGGTCATAGCGCCCGGGTGATGGACCAGGTTCCGGAGCGCGTCGAGATGCGGCGTCGCCCGCTGTGCGGCGAGCAGCACCGGCACGCCGACCAAGAGCACCAGTAGCAACAACAGGCTCAAGCCCGAAGCCGCAGTGGCGGCTAAGGAGCTGGCGTTGGCATTCTGCCCAGGTCTGCCCCTGTTCACTGATCCTCCTTGGTCACGCCGTGCAGGTTGGTTGCGGACGCGGTGGCAGAAACCGGGATCACGCGGATGCCGATGATCCCCAGCACTGCTGTGGTTGAATTGTCCGAGACATGGACGGTCACGCTGTCACCCGATACTGAGGAGTGGCCCGTCATCCTGGCCACAGAGAGGTAGCCGGCCACTGCGTTCGATGCGGCCTGCGGGTCTACAACGAACCGCCCGGCGCGCAAGTCGTCGATTGAAAGCTGGTCGGCTCCCACCCGCGCCGCCTGCTCGGCCACGTCCGCCGCCTCGCGCTTTGCCGCGATGGCCCTGCCTCCGTCGACCACCAGTCCCACGACCACGAAGAGACCCGTAGCCAGCACGGCAAGGAAGGCGGTGAGCGACCCACGTTGATCGGTCATCCGACCATCCGATACGGGTCGACTGGAGCGCTTTGCGTCACGTGGACCGTCACCGAGCCGGGGAAGCCGGGCACAAAGACGTCCGAAAAGCCGACCTGGCAGACAACGGTGACATCGACCAGTCCGCCCGGGACGAATCGCGAAGTGTCCACGTCCACCTCCGGATTCGGGCACAGGTGAGGCTGATTGACCAAGGCAGCAGACGCTGCGTCGACCGCCGCCGGCGTGGCCGATTGAGCCGTTGAGGCGACAGAAGCTGCCTCGGCGCCCGCGTGCGCGGCATCGGTCACTTCCATCCGGCCGGTTTGATACCGACCGAGCCCAACAGCGAGAAGAGTGAACATCATGACTAAGGGAGCCAGCACGGCGAGTTCCGCCGTCATGCTTCCTCGTTGGCGAGTTGCGTCATCGGTATGACTGCTGTTCTTCATCATTCCTGGCTTCGAAATTCCTGGACGACTCCGCGCCGCCTCGCTGACACCGTGAGATGCAGCCACGGGAGAATCGACTCGGCCGTGCCTCTCACGTCGATCTCAACCTCGCCGGCAACGGGCACACTGCTCGTGACCACGGGGTTCGCCACCAGTGAAGATTCGGAACCCGCCATGAACTGCCGGGCCTGATCGATGCCACCGGGGATCGATCCCCCCAGGTCACAAGCAGCCTGGTCACCTTGGGCCGCTGCACCCTGCACGATGGCGGCAGCGTGAGCCCACAGGCACGCTTGCACTGCCAGCAGGACCATCACCATGGCCATCGGAACGACGATGACCGCCTCGATCGCCACGGAACCCTCGCCTGTGTCGGCTTCTACCGGGAGCCACGAATATCCGCGACGCCAGTTCCAGCGCCGCCCGGCCATGATTCTCAATTCAGATTGATGGAATTCGCCTTGGCGGTGACCTTCGCCACGATGATTGCCCCTACCGCGATGGCCAGAGCAGCGAAGATCGCGGTGAGGATCACCTTTTCGACGACGGTACCCTCCTCGCCATGGTCGAGCGCTCCGAGACGGGACTTGGTCAAGGCGAACAGGATCTGAAATTGGGTGAACACGATGGCTTTCCTTTCGGGTTGGTTGAGACTTGGATGCAGATGAGACGACGGGCCGCGAGTCCCTCGAAGCGACGGCACTCTGCAAAGTGTCAAAAACCTCCGGTGATACGGGCGACAGCCGGGTAGCCGACGAATACGAGGAACCCGACGAGAAGGAGGACCCCTGGGAGGAACAACCGTTCAGTCACGGTGTTCGCCTCCGTCTCTGCGTCG
>DATGGF010000520.1:0-3318 GCA_035308625.1 Acidimicrobiales bacterium
TTGCTGGTCACCATGAAGGCCTCGAACACCGCCTGGTTCAGCTGTCGTCGCAGCTGAGGGGTGGCAGCGACGTACGTGGTGTAGCAGTTGGCCAAGAACTCCAGTGACTGCCTCATGATCTTGTCGATCTTCTCGATCGTCACATTGGCGGCTCGCAGCTTCTCCGCGGTGTCCTCGAGCTCCCGGGTGATCCGCTCCTGTTCGTCTCTGAGCAGCTCCAGCGGGATGGCGTCCATGTAATGGGCGTTCATGAGCTTGAGCCGTTGCTCGTTGAGCTGAGTGCGGCGCCTAGCAGCCCTGGCCTTGTCCTTCTCCTGGGTCTCGCGGTAACCAACGAGATCGTCGACCATGAGATCTCTGAACTGGTGGGCATAGTCGGCATCGAACTGGACCGACTGCCATTTCTTCTCGATATGAGCTTCGACCAGCTCCACAGGGATGGCCCGCTGGGTGCAATCGGTGCGGCGGCGGTAGCGGCCGAGACAGAAGTAGTACAGGTATTCGGTGCCGTGACGGTTCACGGTTTTGGTGATGCACATCGACGAACCGCACTGGTCACAGAACACACTGCCCTTCAGGTAGTGGTTATGGACGCGCTGCTTCTGCCCGCCGAGGTCGTGGGAGTCGAGGATCGACTGGACTCGGTCAAAGACTTCATTCGTGACCAAGGCTTGTTGGGCACCGGGATAGACCGCGCCCTTCCACCTAAGTACCCCGGCGTAATAGGGGTTGCGCAGCAACCGGGCGAGGGTGGAGCGGGGGATCGGCTTCTCGGCCATCTGCCTGGTCGGAACCGTGGTGAGCCCCTTGGCTTGGGCTTCCTCGGTGATCGTGTTGAAACTCCAGTCACCGGTCGAGAATGCCTCGAAGACCCAGGCCATGAGCGGTCCGCGGACTTCGTCGACCACCACGTCATGCACCTCGACGCCGCTGATGCGCTGGACGCGGTTCAGGTAGCCGATCGGCGCCTTGCCGATGGTGCCACCGGAGCGGATCTTGGCGATGAGCTTGCCTTTCATCTCCTCGCCCAAGTTGTTCGAGTAGTACTCGTTCCAGTTGTCCATCATGTTCAGCACCATCACGCCCATGGGCGAGGAATCGTCCACGGGCTCGCTGCAGCTGATCAGCTGGCTCCCCGCCGTCGAGATGGCTCTTCGGATGGCGATGCCGTTAGCCAGGTTTCGGCTCAATCGGTCGAGCTTGTAGACGATGACGTAGGTGGGGCGCTCGGCTTCGACGTAGTCGAGCAAGGCCTTCAATCCGTCACGGTTCGTGGTGTCCGATTTGCCGGCGTCGATGAACTCATCGACCACCATCGCTCCGAGCATTTCGGCTCGGGTTCGGGCGGTGTCGCGTTGGACCGGGATGGAGAAGCCCTCAGCCTCACCGCCGCGTCTGGCCTGTTCGGTGGTACTCACCCGCAAATACAGCACCGCTTGTTTGGGACCACCTGGCTTCTGGGCCGCCTTGGACTTACGAGATGTCTGCGAGGGGTGCATCACCATGTTCCTCCAGCAGTGCGGGCAAGTCGTCGGGGTGGAGTCCCAGACGCTCGAGGAGATGTTCGAAATGTTCCTTCAGTTCGGCAACAGCCTCCTGAGGGAGATCCGGGTATCTGACCGGGAGGTAGGAAGAGAAGCTCGGCAGTTCGTCGGGGACGATGTAGCCAGCTTTGGCATAGAGGTCGGCGAGCCGCAGGCCCAGAAGACGGGCAAACCGGGCCAGCTTGTCGGGCCGAGGCGCGGCAAAGAGGCCCTGTTCGAGACGGACAACTGTGGAGTCGGGCACGCCAGCGGCGGCGGCCAGACGCTTCTTCGAGTACCCGAGGGCTTCCCGTTTCTGGCGCAGCAGCGCGCCGAGGGCAAGCGATGTGGGGGTGGATTTTCTGACGTGTGGCATGACAATTGTCCATTCTACCAGCTTGTTTGCCCAAAGACAGCCCTTTGTCGTTCATTCCACAACGACCTGTGGAAAACCCCTTACCGGTTCTGGTCGAAGACATAGACGCCCCCATCTCCTTCGCTTGTGGTGATGTCCCCCGATAGCTCCAGGTCCCGGGCGAAACCCTCGATGTCGAGGCGGACGTAGGGCTGGAGGAACTCCGGCAGCGAGCGTTCGACAACCTCTTCGGTGTAGCCGAGGTCATCGAGCAGCTGTTCGGCGTAGGCCTCGACGCTCTCGGCATGTCCGAGGAAGACCTCCTCGAAGCGGTCGAGCTCATCGGGATCGTGGATGCCGATGATCGCGGCCCAATGGGCATAGGCCGGACCGTGCTCGGCGATACCCCTAGACACCTTGGCGACCGTCCGCAGATCGTCGTACTCACCGAGCCGCAGCGGTCCGAAGCCCTCGTAGTCATGGATGGCCCACTCCTCGGCAATGGGCTCAGCCGACGCCTTGAGCATGCTCTCCACCTCGGCCCACAGACTGTCGTCGTCCTGGGCGGCATCGATCCACCGCCCATGCAGCCGGCCGGCGTTGTAGTCGCTTAACGACGCGACGTAGATCCGGGGCCCTGGCATTGGTTCGTTCTCCGGGTTTGCCTCCGCTGGTGGAGCGTTCGCCCTTGGCACTTGATTCTCTTTCTCCATTTCTCACCTCCTTTCGGATTACCTATTTCTCTCTCAGGCCGCGGCCTGTTCTCCATGGCACGCTTCTGCGATCCGTTCACGAGCCACCTTTGCGAAAGCCGGATTGAGCTCGATTCCCAACCAGTCCCGGTCAAGGGACTCGGCAACGAGCCCCACTGTGCCGACCCCGAAGAACGGGTCCAGCACAAGGCCCGGCACGAACTTGGCGTCGCATTCGCACGCCGCTTGCAGTTCTCCTCGGACGGCCAGGGCGGCGAGTTGCCTTGTCTTTCGCTGCCACGGCTTCCCGCAGGTAGTACACGCCTGTTCGGGACAGCCGGCGAGCAGCATGCGGCGAACCAGCGTCTCGTTGAAGGTGGCATAGTGGCCGCCGCGGTAGTTCGATGCGGACAGAAACCAGACATCTCCTATGTTCTTGCCGAGGGGATGGCCGACCCGACCAGCCAACTTCAGGCGGGCGAGACCGACGTTGCTCCCGGCGAGTGGTCCCGCCCATTGCGGACGGCTCGACCTCGGATCCTTCGGCTCCTTTTCATCAGAGCGTCTCTGCGGTGCCCGAGAGACCGTCGGCACCCGGATGGCGTCGAGATCGAAGAAGTAACTCCGGCTCCGAGCAAGGACGTAGACGACCTCCCAGGTGCACGACAGGCGATCACCAACAGAACTGGGCATGGGATTCGTCTTCGCAAAGATGAGCTTGTTGCGCAGCACCCAGCCATCCTCGATA
>DATGGF010000521.1:0-7485 GCA_035308625.1 Acidimicrobiales bacterium
CGTTCCCCGAGGCGGAGGCCCAGGACCAGGCGGCGCGCTGCATGGATTGCGGGATCCCCTTCTGCCACGAGGGATGCCCGCTCGGCAACCTCATCCCCGAATGGAACGACCTCGCCTACCGGGGTGACTGGTACGACGCCAGTGAGCGACTGCATGCCACCAACAACTTCCCTGAGTTCACCGGGCGCCTGTGCCCGGCACCGTGCGAAGGCTCTTGCGTGCTAGGCATCAACGCCGAGCCGGTCGCCATCGAGCGCATCGAGTACGAGATCGCCGAGCGCGCCTGGGCCGAAGGCTGGCTCGGCCCGCAAGTCTCGGTTCCGGGCAGCGGCCGGTCGGTGGCGGTGGTGGGGTCGGGACCGGCCGGGCTGGCCTGCGCCCAGCAGCTGGTCCGCGCCGGTCACCGCGTGGTGGTGTTCGAGCGGGCCGAACGCCCGGGTGGGCTGCTGCGCTACGGCATCCCCGAATTCAAGATGGAGAAGGCCGTCCTCGACCGCCGCCTGGCCCAGCTGAGGGCGGAGGGCGTCGAGTTCCGGTGCGCCACGGCGGTGGGGGCGCCGGCCGGCGAACCAGCGGGCGCCGGGGGCGACGTCGAACCGGGCGCGGCGCGGGGGATCGGCACGGCCAACGCGCCCGAGGTGCGGGTGGTACCGGCCCAAGAGCTGCTCGGCGAGTTCGACGCGCTGGTGCTGGCCGGTGGGGCCACCTTGCCCCGCGACCTTCCCATCGAGGGCCGGAGCCTCGACGGCGTCCACTTCGCCATGGAGTACTTGAAGCCCTCCAACCTCGTGCGCGAAGGCGCGCTGGCCGCCAGCCCCATCAACGCGGCCGGCAAGCACGTCGTCATCATCGGAGGCGGCGACACCGGCGCCGACTGCCTCGGCACCGCGCACCGGCAGGGAGCGCGCTCGGTGCACCAGCTCGAGATCCTGCCCCGTCCACCCGACGCCCGAGCCGACGACAACCCGTGGCCCACGTGGCCGCTCATCTTCCGTACGTCCTCCGCCCACGAAGAGGGAGGGGAGCGCCTCTACGCGGTCACGGCCAGCGCGTTCGTGGACGACGGAAAGGGTGCGGTGCGCGCCTTGCGCGGTCACGAGGTCCGCCAGGACACGACCGACGGGCGTCCGGCCTTCACCAAGATCGAGGGCAGCGACTTCGAACTGCCGTGCGAATTGGTGCTGCTGGCCATGGGCTTCCTGGGCGCCGAGCGTCAGGGCGTGGTGGGCGAGCTTGGCCTCGAGCTCGACGCCCGGGGTTCGGTGGCGGCCGACGCGTGGTGGCAGACGAGTCGGCCCGGGGTGTTCGTGTGTGGGGACATGACCCGAGGCCAGAGCCTGATCGTGTGGGCCATCGCCGAAGGTCGCTCGTGCGCCGCCAGCGTGGACCGTCACCTCATGGGTGCGACGGCGCTGCCGGCCCCGCTGGTCCCGGGTCAACTGGCCTTGCGCTGAACCGGCCGTTGCTCGCCGCACGCGTTGGCGCAGTGACGAAGGTCCCTGGATTAATCGGCGCCGGTGTGGCCTTGATGACGATGGTCCCGGGTGGAGTCGCCCTTGACGACCCGTGAGGGTCAGCACCGGTACGCCACTCGGGATCGGCCGAGTGCTCCGGGCGCCGGTGCCATCCACCCTCTCTCGCCTGGACGCTTCGTCCCCTTTGGTGGGTGGCGAGGCATAGGCTTGTTGGACCGGCCCGGAGGGCAGGAGCCGGAAACGGGGGGAAGCCTTGGTGGCAGAGCGCGCCCGTCGCTACCTGTGGGTTGCCGTGCAGCTTCCCTTGTTCGCGGCCTTCGTGGGTTATCGCATCGCGGCCACCATCTCCTATCCGCCGGCGGTGTGGCAGGACAGTGAGGGGTACAAGGCGGTGGCCGCCAACGGCTGGTTCACGGCGCGGCTGTGGGCCGGGCCGCGGTCCCCTCTCGTACCGGTGCTCATGAAGCTCAGTGGCACCTACAACCGGTACCTGCTCGTCCAAGCCATCGTGGGCGCGTTGGCTTGGGCCTTTCTCGCCTATAGCGCCGGGCGCCTGGTGCCCAACTCGTGGCGCAAGCCGGTGATGACGGCCTTGGTGCTCGGCTTTGCCGCATCTCCTCTCGTCGTCATGTGGGACGGCTCCGCCCTTTCCGAAAGCCCGTCGTTGTCGATCCTCGCCTTGCTGTGGGCCGGTGGCATCTGGTTGGTCCGCCGGTTCAGCCGGACGCGGCTCGCCGCCTTCAGCGCGGCCGTGCTCGCCTACTGCCTGGTGCGCGACGCCGACATCTGGACGTTCGCCCTCCTCGGTCTGGCCCTGCTCTTGATCGGCCTCATCATGACGGTGCAGGGCATTGCCAACGACCCGGCCGGTTCCCGGCAACGACTGCACGCCAATTGGGGCCGCGCCCGCCGGTTGGTGGCGGTCGCCGGTGTGCTCCTGGTCATCTCGCTGTCGACCGAGGTAGCGGCGTCGTCGGCCCACCGGAACCCCAACCTGGAGGATGCGTTCGCCGTCCGCATCTTCCCCTTCCCCGACCGGGTTGCGTGGTTCGCGTCCGAGGGAATGCCCCAGGCCGACAAGATCGACGCGTTGGTCAAGGCATCACGCCCGTCGGCGGCACTTCCGCTGGTCGTGAAGCCCGACCTCAAGTCCTCGCCGTGGTCACCCCTCGCCGGGTGGTTCGCCCGGGACGGGCAGACCGACTATGACCTGTTCCTCCTGCTCCACCCCTGGTACGACCTGACCGCTCCGTTCGCCTCGCCGCACCTCACCTTCAACGACTCGTCCGGGAACCTGGCCGGTTACGTCCCGAGTGGCTACCCGCTGGCGGGGTGGTTGGGTGACCTCTTCAACCCGAATCGAGTCGTGGAAGTCGTGCTCGGGTTGGCGGCGCTGATGGTGGCGGGCCTGCGAGGTGTCTGGCGCCGCCCGGACTGGCGCTTCACCGTGCTGTTCGGCGTGCCCGGCTTGTGGTCGATGCTGCTGGCCTGGCACGGCGAGGGCATGGAGGTCACCCGGCACATGGTCGAAGGGAACGTGGAGGTCCGCCTCGGCATCTTGCTGGCGCTGCTGGTGGGGGCCCTGGCCAGCCGCCCGTCTTCGCCACCGGGCGTCCGGGTGAACGGTGCGACGAGGGAGCGGGTGGCGCCCGCACCGCCGGTGGACGCCGCCGCCTCCGCCCCGGAGAAGGTGCTCGTCACGGCCTGACTGCGGCGCGCCCGCGGCGTCAGTAGCCGGGGGCGTGGTCGAGCAACCGCCGCGGCGCCTCGACCAGCATGGTGTCGATCTGCTCCTCGGTCACCCCGTTCTCGCGCAGGGCGGGCAGGATGTCGTGCGAGATGTGCAGCCAGTGCCAATTCGGTACCGACTGCTGCAGCATGACCGGGTCGAACCAGTCGATGTGGCACGACGCATCGTGCGACAGCACCATCTGCGCGGCGCGTCCGGCTTCGCACAGGCAAGCCACAGTGGCCACCCGGTCGGCGGTGGAGCAGTAGACGTCTACACCGAAGCGGTCCATGCCCAGGGTGAAGCCGGCATCGAGCAGCCCCCCGAGGTAGTCGAGGTCGGTGGAGTCCCCGCTGTGGCCGATGACGACCCGGGTGGGGTCGACCCCCTCCTCGGCGAAGACCCGCTGCTGGTCGAGCCCGCGCTTCTTGTCGGCGGCCGTGTGGGTGGAGATGGGCATCCCGGTCTGGCGGTGGACACGCGCCACTGCCCGCAGGACGCGTTCCACGTCGGGGGTGAGGCCGGGCGCGTCGGTGCAACACTTGAGGATCCCGGGCCGGACGCCAGTGCCGGCGATGCCCTCTTCGAAGTCGTGCAGGAAGAACTCGTCCAGGGCGTCGACATGGTTCGGCCGCATGGCCGCCACCCGCAGCATGAAGTAGTGGGGGAGCACTTCGTAGGTGTAGTAGCCGGTCGCCACCACGATGTTGAGGTCGACCTGGGATGCCACCTCCTGGATCAGCTCGATGTCCCGGCCGAGACCGGGCACGGTCAGGTCGACGATGGTGCCGATACCGGCCTCGTGCAGCTCTTGGAGCCGCTCGACCGCCTCGGCCACCTTGCCCTGGCGGTCCCAGCCGGTGGGCCAGTTCATGGCGATCTCGGGCGAGAGCACGAAGACGTGCTCGTGCATGAGGGTGCGCCCCAGGCTGGCGGCGTCGACCGGGCCCTTCACGGTGTTGACCTGGCCCATGGCCCCGTTCTTCCTCAGCCGGCCCGGTCGGGCCCGGCGCGCTCGACGATGATGCGGATGAGGACCCGCTGTTCGGCCACCATGGCGGCGCGGTACTCGTCCCAGTCCGAGTGCTCCCCGGCCACGGCGCGGAAGTAGGCGACGAGCCCGTCGAGGGCTTCGGGCAGATGGACGATCTCGGCCGGACCCTCGACCTGGACCCAGGTGCCGCCGAAGAAGCTGTCGGGGAACACGCACAGCGAGGCATAGGGGCGGCGCAGCAGGTTGCGCACCTTCATTGCCGTCTCCCGCGAGCTCACCACCACGGCGCCGTCGACGACGCCGGCGGCCACGGGCGACAGCTGGGGATGGCCGTCGGCCCTGGTGGTGGCCAGCACCGCTCGGTGCTGGGCGGCGATGACCTCCAGGGCGTGTGCCGGCTCCACGGCGCGGCAGGTTAGCGGTAGCAGGAGCGTCGGTATGCTCCGCCCATGCTGAGCACCATGCAGGACGCCCCGCTCCTCGTGAGCGGGATCCTCCGCCACGGTCAGCGGGTCTACGGCGACAGCGAGGTCGTCACCGTGGAGGCCGACGGCTACCGCCGAGCGAGCTTCGCCGAGGTGGCGGCCCGGGCCGAATGCCTGGCCAAGGCCCTGGCCCGGCTGGGGGTCGGACCCGACGACCGGGTGGGCACGTTCGCCTGGAACGACCAGGCGCATCTCGAGGCCTATCTGGCGGTGCCGTCGATGGGCAGCGTGCTGCACACGCTCAACATCCGGCTCTTCCCCGAGCAGCTGGCCTATGTGGTCAACCACGCCGAGGACAAGGTCGTCATCCTCGACGGGTCGATCGCCCCGCTGTTCGCCCGCGTGCGCGACCAGTGCCGCACCGTCGAGACCGTGGTCGTGGTAGGCGAGGGGGACACGAGCGGGCTCGGGCCCACCTTGTCCTACGAGGAGCTCCTCGCCGCCGAGGAACCGGGCATGGAGTGGCCCGTCCTCGATGAACGGGCCGCGGCGGCCATGTGTTACACGAGCGGCACGACCGGGAACCCCAAGGGAGTCGTGTACTCGCACCGGTCCACGTACCTGCATTCCATGGCCGGCATGGCCGCCAATTGCACGGCGACCTCCGAGCGCGACCGCGTGCTGCTCATCGTGCCCATGTTCCACGCCAACGCCTGGGGGATGCCCTACACCGCCTTCATGTGCGGGACCGACTTGATCATGCCCGAGCGCTACCTCCAGGCCGAGCCGCTGGCCCGCATCTTCGCCGAGCAGCGGCCCACCCTGTCGCTCGGGGTGCCCACCATCTGGAACGACCTGCTGCGCCACAGCCAGTCCAACGACGTGGATCTGTCGTCGGTGCGCCTGCTCACCGCCGGAGGGGCGGCGGTACCCCGGGCGCTCATCGAGGCGTACCGCGACCGCTTCGGTGTCGAGATGATCCAGGGATGGGGCATGACCGAGACCAGCCCGGTCTGCGCGCTGGCCCGCCCGCCCAAGAGCGCCGCTCCCGACGAGGAGATGGACTGGCGCGTCAAGGCCGGGCGCGTGGTGGCCGGGGTCGAGGTGCGGGTGGCCGCCGAGGACGGGTCCATCCTCCCCGAGGACGGCAAGAGCATCGGTGAGTTCGAAGTGCGCGGCCCGTGGATCACCGGCGCCTACTACGGCGACCCCACCCCCGAGCGTTTCCACGACGGCTGGTTGCGCACCGGCGACGTCGGCACCCTCGACGCCAAGGGCTTCATGACGATCTCCGACCGCACCAAGGACGTCATCAAGTCCGGCGGCGAGTGGATCTCGTCGGTCGAGCTGGAGAACGAGGTCATGGCCCATCCTCAGGTCTTCGAGGCCGCCGTCATCGGCGTGCCCGACGCCACTTGGGACGAACGGCCGCTCGTGGTGGTGGTCGCCTCGGGGGACACGCCGCCGGCGCCGGGCGAGTTGCTCGACTTCTTGAACCACCGCGTGGCCCGTTGGTGGCTCCCCGAGCGATGGGCCTTCGTCAAGGAGCTGCCCAAGACCAGCGTGGGCAAGTTCGACAAGAAGGCGTTGCGGGCCGAAGTCGCCGACGGACGCCTGGACATCGTGCAGGTGGCCCTGCCCGGGCGCGACTGACCGGGGTCGTGTCCGCCGACGACATCGCCGAGCGGCTGGCGGCACTGTCCGAAGAGCTCGGGGACCTGGCCCTCGACCGACTCCGGGAGGCGGCCGCCTCGGCCGGGGACGAAGGGGGGCCGGATCCGGCGCTGGTGGCGCAAGAGCGCCGGCTCACCCGGGCCCGCCGGGCCGTCGACAAAGCGGCGGCCATTCTCCGCGGCACTCCGCCCGACGGCGACGACTGACTAGGGGGAGGGGACCCGCTCGGAAGCGTCGTGCGGAGGCGCCGGTCGCCCGAGGAGATAGCCCTGCGCCCGGTCCACGCCGAGGGTCTTCAGGATCTGCAGCTCCATCTCCGTCTCCACTCCCTCGGCCACCACCGACAGGCCGAGCGCATGAGCGAGGCGCGTGATGGCCTCCACCAGCACGGTGTCGGCCTCGCTGGTGGCCAGGTCGGCGACGAACGAGCGGTCGATCTTGACCACGTCGACGGGGAGCTTCTTCAAGTAGCTGAGCGCGGAGTAACCGGTGCCGAAGTCGTCGATGGCGAGCCGGACCCCGATGCGCTTCAAGTCGAGCAGTTGCTGGAAGCGCCAGAAGTCGTCGCTGGCGGTGACGAGCGCGGACTCGGTGAGCTCGAAGCACAGCTGGGCCGGGGCTACGCCGGCCGCCCGGCACAGCTCCTCGACCTCGGCCGCCAGGCCCTGGTGCTCGAGCTCGTAGGGCGACAGGTTGATGCACAGGAACAGCTCGGGGGAGTGGGCCAGCAGCGCGCCGAAGTCGGCCAGGGCCCGGCGCCGCACGAACGACCCGAGCGCCGCGATCTCGCCGGTCTCCTCGGCCACGGCGATGACCTCGACCGGTCCTTCCAGTTCGCCACCGGGCCGGCGCCAGCGCAGCAACGCCTCGTACCCGTGGACGTCGCCGCTCTCGGCGTCGACGATGGGCTGGTAGTGGAGGGAGAAGTCCTCGGCCTGCAGGGCCCGGCGGATGGCCTGGTCCCGTGAGAACTCGGAGGTGATGCGCTCGCGCAGCCGGTTGTCGAACACGACCAGGTGGTTGCCGCGCCCGGCGCGCCGCGCTTCCTCGAGCGCCAACCCGGCGCCGTGGACGAGGGCATCGGCTTCGGTGGGGGGATCCTCGGGGCCCACGATGCCGACGCCCACGAAGGCGCCGTGGTCGAGCAGACGGGGATCGGCGGGGTCGCGCGGGCGCCGCAGCGACCGC
>DATGGF010000522.1:0-3717 GCA_035308625.1 Acidimicrobiales bacterium
GACGCTCATGAAGTAGCGGGTCATGCGGGGGTCGGTCACCGTCACCGGCCCACCCTCGGCGATCTGCCGGTTGAAGGTCGGGATCACGCTGCCCCGGCTGCCCAGCACGTTGCCGAAGCGCACCGACGAGTACGCCGCCCCCGGGGGGCAGTGGGCCATGACGAGCAGCTCGCACAGGCGCTTGGAGGCGCCCATGACGTTGGCCGGGCGCACCGCCTTGTCGGTGGAGATCATCACGAAGCGCCGGGTGCCCACGGCCACCGCGGCGCGCAGGGCGTTGAGGGTCCCGAACACGTTGACCTTGGCCGCCTCGACCGGGTGGTCCTCGAGCACGGGCACGTGCTTGTGCGCCGCAGCGTGGAACACGACATCAGGCCGGCGGCGCAGGAACACCTCGAACATGGCCGCGGGGTCGGTCACGTCGGCCAGCACCTGGTCGCAGTAGCCCGCCACCGAGCTGGCCGTGTCGTGCAGGTGCGTCTCGTCGTGGTCGAGCAGGATCAGCTGGGCCGGCTTGAAGGCGGCCACCTGGCGGGTGATCTCCGAGCCGATCGAGCCGCCCGCCCCCGTGATGAGCACGCACTGACCGGCGAGCGAGCGCTCCACGGCGTCGAGGTCGGTGGTGACGGCCGTCCGCCCGAGCAGGTCCTCGATCTGCGGGTCGCGGGCCTGGCGCACGGTGGTCTGCCGGGGCCGCTCGGCCACGATGTCGCGTACCGAAGGCAGGACCTTCATGGTCACGCCAGCCGCCTCCGAGGCGGCCAGGGCCTTTTCGACCAGCGTCGGCTCGGGGTTGGGGATGGCCAGGAGGACCTGCTGGATCATGAAGCGGCTGGCCGCGCCGGGGATGTCCTCGATCCGGCCCACCACCGGCACGCCCATGAGCGACCGGCCATGTCCCCGCCCGTCGTCGTCGAACACGGCGACGGGCACGAGCCCGGCCCCCGGGCTGCGCAGCATCTCCCGGACGGCGGCGGCGCCGGCGTCCCGGCTGCCGATCACGGCCACCCGGAGCCCGGCCCGCCGGGTGCCCCGCTGCCAGGCGAAGAGCCGGGAGTGGAATCGCAGCGCCCCCATGGCCATGGTCACGAAACCGCAACCGATGATGACGACCGTGAACGGGACCCGCTCGAGCTTGGCTTGGAGCCACAGCGGCCGGAAGATCGTCAAAATGGCGAAGACCACGATGGTGCTGAGCAAGACCTGGCGGGCCTCCTCGATCCCGGCGTGACGCCAGATCCGGTCGTAGAGGCCGAACACCCGGTTGGCCACCAGGTGGAGGACCAGGGCCAGGATGATGAACGTGGCGAAATGGCGCCAGTAGAGAGCAGGCGGCTTGTCACGGAAGAAGAACACCTCGGCCACGCCGTAGGAGACGACGACGGCTACCGAGTCGAGCAGGCCGAAGAGGACCCGGGACCGGAGATGCGAGGCCCAGGCCGAGAACCGCTCGCCCGCTCGGGCCGGCCGCTCAGGCGGTGAAGCGCCTCGAGGCCCCCCGCGCATCAACCCCAGCGCCATTCGGCCGTGATCCCCCCTGCCCAGCGCCTATCCGCCGGGAAGGCGACGGAGGCTCCGGATCGCTCGGAAACCCACGTTACGGGTCGCCTTCGAGAAAGAGCATCGTCAGGATTGATGATTCCCGTAGGGCCGATTTCGTGGTCCCCTGGTCACACGGGGATCGGCCAGGGGTAGGCTGGTCCAGGCTCGCAACCTGAAGGACCCGGGGGGAATGACCGCGAAGGACTACAAGGGGGCGTTGCTCCGCGGCTGGCGGCTGCTGCTGCTGCTCGTGATCCTGGGTGGGGTCGTGGGCCTGCTGCGGCCCGTACATCACGCGTCGAAGCTCCCGCCTCCGTACATCGCTGCCATCACGATCGAGGCGAACCCCAAGGGTGGCCTGAACCTTGCCCAGCTGACCTTCTACGCCACGAACCATCAGGTCATCCTGAACGCAGCCCAGGCGGCTGGATTCACTGAGTCCTCGTTCTTGTTGCAGCACGACGTGGCCATCTCGAAGGCGAAGACGGCCTTCGGCCTCCACTCGTTGAAGATCCCCGCGCTGGTCGTCACCATCGTCCAACCGACTGCGCAGATGGCCGTGAAGCTGGCCAACCAGTTCGGCGTGACCTTGAAGAACTACATCCTCACGGGAGCACGCAACGGCTACGACGCCGCCGTCGCCGGCGCGGCTCAGAGTGTGAACTGTCTGCAGAGCGAGCTGGCCACCATCGACGACGACATCGCCACGGAGACATCGGGCGGCTCGGTCGATATCACCCAGGTGTTCGGCTCGCTGGCGCAGGACTCGAGTGGTTGCACCGCCAGTTCGAGCAGCGGCCCGAACGCCTCGAGCAACGCGGCTAACGTCACCAACACGGACTTCACGCCAAGTGGCGCTCCTGCCACCTTCGTGGCCAACACGCCGGCTGGCGGATCGGGCGCCCCGTCGGCCAACGGCACGACTCCCGACGCCACCCTGGCCGCATTGCAGACGGCGAAGACGGTGACCACGGCCCGACTGAACGCGGCCCTCCGGACCCAGACGGACCTGGCCACCACCGGGCCCCCGCAGCCGGCGTTCACGGTATTGCAGCCTGCTCTTGTCGCCACCCCGGAAGGCTTCGGCTTCACCAAGGTGTCGCTCGCCAACAACCGCCTCGCCAACGTCGGCGGCGGCGCCCTGGTCGGCCTCCTCCTCGCCGCCGGCATCGTGGTCGGGGTCGAGACGCTCGATCGGAGCATCCGCTCCGTTCGGCAAGCTGAGGAGGCATTCGAGCTACCGGTCGTGGGTGAGATTCCGAGGGCACTCGGGGCGGCCAAGGTGCAGCCCGGCGAGGCACCACCGCCACCTCGACTCGACGTGGCCCTGGAACCGACGTCCGCCGTGGCGGAGGCCTACCGGCGGTTGCGCGCGGCTGTGCTCCTCGAGCCCCTCGCCGCCGAGCGGATGATGCTGGCCGGATTCGGCTACGGGAACGGCTACGGAAACGGGTACGCCGGCTACGGGAACGGCAATGGCTATGCCAACGGGAACGGAAATGGCAATGGGCATGCCCACGGCAATGGTCACGCCGTGGCCGAAGCGAGCGAAGACCATGGCGACGGGCACGCCGAGGGCATTGGGAACGGCCACGGCAACGGCCACACCAATGGCAACGGGAATGGGAATGGGAACGGGAAGAACGGCAATGGCCGCCGCGTCATCCTGGTCGTGTCGGCCGGATCGGAGATCACCCGGTCGGGCGTGATCGCCAACCTGGCTGCCGCCTACGCCGAGACGGGCGACCGGGCCCTGGTGGTGTCCATCGGCCGGCTGGGCTGGTACCGCGGCACCGACCCGGACGCCCCCGACCCCCGCAGCGGCGTGGAGTTCGGGCCGGCCGACATCGTGCCCCGGTCGTCGCCGACGATGGTGGCGGGCGTGCGGCGGCTTTCGTTCGACACCGTGTTCGAGAGCCGCGGTCAGGTGCCGAGCTACGGTCCCTCCATCCTCAGCGCGGCGCGCGAGGTAGCCGACGTGGTGCTCGTCGACGGGCCCGCGCTGCTCAAGTCACACGACGCGCTATTGCTGCTGCCGTCGGTCGACCTGGTGCTTGTGGTGGCCGAAGGCGGTACCACTACGGCGCCGGAGGCCAAGGCACTCACGCAGACCCTGCAGCGTTTCAAGGCCCCAGTGCTCGGCGTGGTTCTTACGAATGCCAAGAACGGCGGGGA
>DATGGF010000523.1:0-1662 GCA_035308625.1 Acidimicrobiales bacterium
GCCTTCGGGGATGGTGCAGATCCCGGCCCGGGCCAAGGTCTCGGGCGACATGGTGTTGCAGTGCTGGCCGAGCACGTGGAAGCAACCCGACGTGGGGGCCAGTTGGCCGCTCGCCACCTTGAGCACGGTCGACTTTCCGGCACCGTTGGGGCCGAGCAGCGCCAGCACACCGCCGGCCGGGAGCGACAGGTCGATGCCGTGCAGGACCTCGATGCGCCCGTAGGCGGCATGGACCTGACGCAGCTCGATGACCGGCGCCTGACACGGCACCAACAGAGCGGTGCCGGCGCCCGGCGCGGATGGGCTGGAGGCCGGGGGGCCGGGGTCAGACGAAGGCATTGGCGACCGTCTCGTCGGTGCCGAGGTAGGCGGCGCGCACGTCGGGGTCGGCCTGGATCTGGGCGGGGGTGCCAACGGCCAGGATGCGTCCGAAATCGAGGACGTGGATCCGGCTGCACACCGACATGACGAGCTCGACGTCGTGCTCGACCAGCAATATGGCGGTGCCCCGTTCGGCCAGGCGCCCGAGGAGCTCGCCCAGCTCTTCGGTCTCGTGCTCGTCGAGGCCCGACGACGGCTCGTCCAACAGGAGCACCTTGGGCCGGGTGGCGAGCGCCCGCCCCACCTCGACGAGCCGGGCCAGCCCGGTGGGAAGGGTGTCGCAGCGCACCCGCGAGACGGGGCCCAGGCCGACCTGGGTGATCACCTCGTCGGCCACCCGGCGCGGGTTGGACCCGTCGCGCGCCCAGCGCCGGCGGATTTCGGCAGCCACCAGGATGTTCTCCCGCACGGTGAGCGAGCCGAAGACTTCGAGGCGTTGGAACGTGCGGGCGATCCCCAGTCGCGCCCGGCGGTGCGGGGGCAGTCCGGTGAGCTCCTGGTCGTCGAGGCGGACGCTGCCGAACTGGGCCTTCTGCAGACCGGTCACGACGTTGAAGAGGGTGGTCTTGCCCGCACCGTTCGGCCCGATCAAGCCGGTGACCGTGTCCGGCTCCACCGTGAGGTCGACGCCCCGCAGGGCCACCACACCGCCGAACCGGACCTCAACCCCCGACACGTCGAGTCGCGCCACGTCTGCCTCCCCCGTGTCGCGAGCCCGGTGGGTGACTCGCGCTCTCCCCCGTGGCTGGCAGCGGCCCGGCGTCGACCCTCCTGCCAGGCGCAATCCCCGGTCGGGATGCGCATTGGGAGGAACGAAGCCCCCGTTGTCACCTTGCGGAAACCTGTTCCAGTTGTGAGAACACGTTCCACTTTGCGTGACGGCCCCGGCACCCTCCGGCCCCGCTGTTGGGCCGGCGCGCCGCTTAATTGCGGCCTTCGAGGGCCGCGATCGGCCGGCGGTAGCGTTCGGGGCCATGGATCACCCGATGTCCCAGCGCCTGGCCGAGCTCAAGGCCCGCAAGGAGGACGCGCTCCACGCCGGCTCCCCCCACGCCGTGGAGCGGCACCACGCCAAGGGGAAGATGACGGCCCGGGAGCGCATCGAGTACCTGCTCGACGACGGTTCCTTCCAGGAGCTGGACATGCTGGCCCGCCACCGGGCCCATGGCATGGGGCTCGAGGAGAAGCGGCCCTACACCGACGGGGTCATCACCGGCTTCGGCACCATCGACGGCCGCCGGGTGTGCGTGTTCAGCCAAGACTTCACCGTGTACGGCGGGG
>DATGGF010000524.1:0-11896 GCA_035308625.1 Acidimicrobiales bacterium
GAGCTGCTCGAGGTGCGCGACGCCGGCCACGCCGTGGTGCTCGAACGCCCCCAGATCGCGACCGAGGTGGCCGCCTTCCTGTCGTCCTGAGACGCAGGCGTGGGCAGACCAGGGGCAACAGGGAGGCCGGCATGGAACTGAACGGGACGAGGGCCGTCGTCACCGGCGGGGCGAGCGGGATCGGCGCGGCGGTAGTCCGGCACCTGGCGGCGGCCGGCGCCCGGGTGATCGCGCTCGATCTGCGCGCATTGCCCGCGGGTCCCGACGACGTGCCCGGCGCGGTGTCGTCGGTCGTGTGCGACATCGCCGACGAGGCCCAGGTCGACGCGGCCATGGCGTCGGCGCGCGCCGAGCTGGGCGGGCTCGAAGTGGCCGTGCTGAACGCCGGCGTGGGTGGTTTCGGGGGGCTGCTCGACATGGAGGTGGCCGAATGGGACCGCGTCCTCGGGGTCAACCTGCGCGGCACGTTCCTGTGCCTGCGCGCCGCGGGCAGGGTCATGGTGGCGAGCGGGCGGGGGGGCGCAGTGGTAGCGGTCACGTCCATCTCGGGGTTCCTGGCCGACCGCATGATGGGGCACTACAGCGTGTCCAAGGCCGGTGTGGCCGAACTGGTGCGGGTGGCGGCGCGCGAACTCGGGCCCTTCGGCATCCGGGTGAACGCGGTGGCGCCCGGCACCACTGATACGCCCATGTTCGCCGCCACCCGGCGCCTCCCGGGATACCAGGCCCGGGTGGCCGAGCGCTCCGCCCTGGGCGGCGTGGGGAGTGCCGATGCGGTGGCCGCTGCCGTGGTGGCGCTGCTCGAGCTCGACTGGGTCACCGGTCAGGTGGTGGCGGCCGACGGCGGCGTGTCGCTGTGGAGCCCCATCGACCCGGCCGAGAGCCTGCCGCAGCCTCCTCCGACGAGCTAGCCCCCCCATAGCATTCCGGGCGGGCAAAGCTCCCTCCCAGACACCTCCGAGCACAACCACAGACAGCGCCCCGGTCCTCGTCGCGTCGAGTTTCAGGAGGAAGGGCCGTTGACGGTCACCAAGGTGCCGATGGGCGTGTACGGCCACAGCGTGCCCGCGTCGGAGATCGACATTTCGACACAACCATTGCTCTGCGGCGAACCGTAGGTGGGCCGCACGAAACCGTGCAGCGCGTCACCCTGGTAGAAGTAGCTGGCCCACGGCACGTTGGGGTCGTCATAGGTCGTGCCGTCGGGATTCGTGCCCTTCATCTCCGACGCGGTGACGTGCTCGAAGACCGGGTAGGTCCCGTCCGGTGTGTCGGCCCCGTGCAGGCCCGTGTTGACGGCGACGCTGGCGAATTTCTCCACGCCGTCGACCCACATGGTCAGGTGCTCGGGGAGGTCCTTGTCGACGTAGACGTAGTCGTAGGGGTCGGGGTCGTGCTGGCCGGCAGACTCGGCCTGGAGCAGCGCCGTCCATAGCCGGGGCCCGGGCACCCCGTCCACGGTCAGGTGGTGCTGGTCCTGGAACGTCATGATGGCGCCCTGGGTGAGCACGCCGAAGTCGCCGGCTCCCCAGTGGTCCTCGAGCCCGGACATCGGGTCGGAGTAGCGCCAGGTGAAGGCGCCAGGCTGCGGCGCGGCCAACTCCCGGGCCGCCGGGGCAGGCCCCGAAGGGGCGAAGGACACCGGCAGGTAGCCGAGCAGGGCGAGCAGTTGCTGCAACCGGAGCGTGCTCGAGTCCACCGTGAACGAGAGCGTCGTCGTCTGGGGCAGCGTCTGTCCCGCCGTGGAGCGCAGGCCACCCGGGCCACCGGGCACGGTGAGGGTTTCGGTGGTGCCGGGGAGGAACGGGCCGGCGGCCGTGAACGAGATCGACGCGCCATGGCGCGCCCAGGTCCCGGTCAATGCCGGGCTGAAGGTCGGTAGCGGGCCGGCCGTGTCGACGGCACGGGTGGTCACGATCGACACGGCGACATCGGAGGCGACGTGCGCGCCGTTCGTCGGCGTGGTCGACGACACGGCGAAGGGGCCGGAGCCGGGGACACCGGCGCCCGGGCCCGCAGCGTGATGCGGACGGCTGGAGCCGGCCGTCACCGACAGGGCGACACCGACGCCGACGCTGGCCACCACCAACGCCACCGCGGAGCGGACGATCCATCGGTTGCGCTCGACCCAGAGGCGGGCCGGCGAGTGCCGGTAGATCGAGGGCGCCATGGACACCGCCATCGTACCGACGGCAATTCACCCGTCCATCGGCCCCCATGAGCGGCTGGCCTAGGGTTCCGCCATGGCATCACCCGTCTTCCAGCCGGCGTCGCTGGGCCCGCTCTCCCTGCGCAACCGCGTCATCAAGGCGGCGACCTTCGAAGGCCGGACGCGCAAGCAGGTCGTCACCGACGAACTCGTCGAGTTCCACCGCCGATTCGCCGCCGGCGGGGTGGGCATGTCCACGGTGGCCTACTGCGCCGTGTCCCCCGAGGGCAGCACCGACGGCCGCACCATCGTGCTTCGACCCGAGGTCGTGCCCGGGTTGCGGCAGCTCACCGACGCCATCCACGCCGAGGGGGCGGCGGCCTCGGCGCAGATCGGCCATGCCGGGCCGGTGGCCAACCCGATGGCCACCAAGTCACCAGCCCTCGGTCCTACCCGCATCTTCGTACCCCTCACCATGCGGCGTACCCGGGCAGTCACCGAAGCCGACATCGAGCGCATCACCGGGCAATTCGCGCAAGGGGCCAAGCTGGCCGCCGAAGGCGGGTTCGACGCGGTGGAGGTCCACCTCGGCCACAACTATCTCCTGAGTGCCTTCCTGAGCCCGAAGCTCAACACCCGGGACGACCGCTATGGCGGGAGCGTGGAGAACCGCAGCCGCTTCCCCCGACAGGTCGTGCGAGCCGTGCGCGAGGCGGTCGGTCCCTCGGTGGCCGTGCTGGCCAAGCTCAACATGGCCGACGGCGTGCCCGGGGGATTGTGGCTCGACGAGAGCATCGAGGTGGCCACGTTGCTCGAGTCCGACGGCTGCCTGGACGCGCTGGAGCTCACGGGGGGCAGCTCACTCGCCAATCCCATGTACCTGTTCCGGGGCGAAGCGCCGGTGGAGGAGATGGCGGCCACGCTCCCGCCGGTGGTGCGGGCCGGCTTCCGCCTGATGGGGAAGCGGTTCCTCCCCGCCTACCCCTTCGAAGAGGCGTTCTTCCTGCCCTACGCCCGGCAATTCCGCGCTGCCCTGGAGATGCCCCTGGTGCTGCTGGGCGGGATCACCCGGCTCGACACCATGGAGCAGGCCCTTTCGGAAGGCTTCGCCTTCGTGGCGATGGCCCGGGCACTGTTGCGCGAGCCCGATCTGCTGACACGCATGCAACACGGCAAGGCCAGCGAGTCACTCTGCGTGCACTGCAACAAGTGCATGCCCACCATCTACCGGGGGACCCGCTGCGTGCTCACCGAGCCGATCACCGCGCCGGTGGCGCCGGCGGCCGAGGAGCGCGAGTCGTCGCCCTGACTCGGCTGTGACTCCGCTGTGCTCCGCCGAGGCCCAGGTGCAGGGGTGACCCTACCCACGGAGGCCGGGGCGCTAGCGTGGTCGGGTTGTGCCTGACAGCGAGGGCCCTGCCCAAACGACGTCGCTGCTAGCGCGCTGGAGCGAGCGGGACCCCGTACCGGTGGCGCTGGAGCCAGAGCCCCTGCCCACCAAGGGTCCGCGGAACCGCCGCCGCCCCTCGCATCGCCGGTCCCACCGGCGTCGCAACCGGATCCTGCTGGGCGTATGCGCCGCGTTGCTGTTACTGGTGGCGTCGGGCGCGGCCTATGTCGAGTACCTGAACCACGAGATCAACCGGCTGAAGGTCGGCAGCCTCGAGACCCAGACCAACGGCACCGAGAACATCCTCCTCGTGGGGTCGACGACGCGCTGCGGGCTGTCGCACCAGAACGCGGCCTTCGGCCTGTGCTCGCAGGGTGTCACCGGCGTCAACAGCGACGTGGTCATGTTGCTGCACCTGGACCCGAACAAGAACACGGCCGCCATCTTGTCGATCCCCCGGGACCTGTTCATCCCCAACGCCCGCACCACCGGGGCCAACAAGATCGACGCCGCGCTGTACCAGGGTCCGACGCAACTCGTCTCCGCCATCGAAGAGGACTTCGGCATCCCCATCCATCACTACGTCGAGCTCAACTTCGACAGCTTCCAGGGCGTGGTCGATGCACTGGGCGGTGTGAAGATGTACTTCCCCATGCCGTTGTACGACGGCTACTCACAGCTCAACATCCCCACGGCCGGATGCCGCCAGCTCAACGGCTTCGAGACCCTGGCCTTGGTGCGGGCCCGCCACCTGCAGTACAAGCCACCCGGCGTGACCACCTCGTACCACGGCTACTGGCCCTATGACCCCCAGAGCGACCTGAGCCGCATCCGGCGTGACCACGAGTTCCTCCGGGTGCTGGCCGCCCAGGTGTCGCAACGCGGCCTGAGCAACCCGCTCACCGACCGTTCCATCGCCAGCGCGGTGGCTCCGCAGCTCCAGGTGGACGACAAGCTGTCGCTCACCGACCTGGTGTCGCTGGCGCTGACCTTCCATTCGGTGAACCCGGGCACGGCGCCCCAGTGGACCATGCCGGTGCTCGTGCACTCGGGCCTCGACTACTACTACCAGGGCTACGACTACGGCAGCGTGGAGCTGCCCAGCGAACCGCAGGACCGCGACATCGTGCGCCAGTTCCTAGGTGTGGGCGCCGGCACCTCGACCCAGACGGGCAAGCCGCTACCTTCACCCAGCTCGGTGTCCGTGTCGGTGCTCAACGGGTCGGGCGTCTACAACGCGGCATCGCGAACGGCGGGGGAATTGCAGGCCCTCGGTTTCAACGTGGTGTCGACGGGTGACGCCACCCGAACCTCGTCGAGCGCGGATTCCGAGACGATCGTGTACTACGCGTCCAACAACTCCGACGCCCAGGAGCGCGCCGAGGCGGTGGCCCAGGCCATGTCCGGCGCGGTGGTCATGGCCGTCGGGCCCACCTCGGGCGGGGCCCAGGTCACCGTGGTGACGGGCACGGACTTCGCCGTGAACGCGCCCACCTCGGCCGCACCGGCAACGTCGGGTCCCGCCACCACGGCGGCGGGCGGAGCGAAGGCTGGCGTCCCCGCCACCACGACCACGACGACCGGCCCCGTCTCCAGGACGCTCGGCACGCCGACGTCGTCGTCCCAGAGCCTGGCTCCGTTCGATCCCCGGTCGTGCACCCCGTCAGGCGGGGAAGGCCCCTGAGCCAACCGGCCCGCCCCGCGACGGTGCCAGACTTGCGTCGTGCCCCCGCCGCTCCCCCCGGCGCCGTGAGCGTCGTCGGCCAGTCCCTGCCCGAGCAGGTGCGCGCCTCCGAGGTGCAGGTCGTGGTGCCCGCGGTGACCGAGCCACCGGCGGACGACGCGCCCTCGGGCGAGCCAGCCGGCGATCATCCCTTCGAGCGCGGGCTCCACATCGCCGAGCGTGCCGCCTGGAGCATCGTGTGGCTGGCCGTCATCACGGCTGGGGTCAACGTATGGGGGTTCTGGTGGGCATCGCCCGTCGTCGGCGCATTGGGCCCGCTGATGGTGCTGGCCGGCACAGCCGGGGCCATCGCCACGTTCACCGCGCGCACGCCGCGCTCCCCGCTGTTGCAACGCCTGGCCTTCGCCGCGGTGGTGGTGGCCGTGGTCTTCCCCCAGGCCGTCGTCATCCACACCCGCGTCTTCGTCACCACCGACTCGGCCGCTTTCGACCAGGCCTCGGCCCGAGCCCTGTTGCAGGGACACGACCCCTACACGGTGTCACTGGCCGGTGTGGCCCGCATGTTCTCCGTGCCGGCTCGTTTCTGGACGTACACGGTGAACGGCGGCCATGTGACCCATGCGTCGTACCCGGCGGGGTCGTTCCTGGTCGACGTGCCCGCCATGGCCCTGGGGCTACGGCACATGGTGGTGGACTGGGTCGACCTGGCCGCGTGGATCGTGTGCATCGCGCTCTTCTTCGTGCTGTTGCCCGTGGCCCTGCGGTGGCTGGCGGGCCTGCTCGCCCTGACGCCGGTCTTCGTCGGCATGTTCAGCAACGGCGGGACCGACGCCGTCTTCCTGCCCCTGCTCCTGTTGGCGGTGTGGCGCTGGGACCGCTACGGCGCCGGGCGCGAGGCCGGCGTGGCCCGGTGGCTCGGCCCCATCGCCCTGGGCCTGGCCTGCGCGGTGAAGCAGACGCCGTGGTTCTGCGTGCCCTTCCTCGTCACCGGCGTGGCCCTGGAGGCGACAGGGGCGGGACGCCCGGCGCTGCGCACCGCGGCGCGCTACGGCGCCACCGTGGTCGCCGTGTTCGGGGTGGTGAACCTGCCCTTCATCGTCTGGCAACCGGCCGCCTGGGCGCGGGGCACGTTGCTGCCACTGCGGGGCGGGCTGGTGGCCGACGGGCAGGGGCTCGTGGCGCTGGCCACCCACGGGGTCACCCGGGGGGTGGACATCGGCGCCCTGGCGGTGGCCGGCGCCCTCGTGTACGCGACGCTGCTCATCGCCTGGCTGCGGTGGTACCCGGCGCTCAAGCGGGTGTGGTTGCTGGCCGTGCCCTTGGCGCTGTTCTTCTCTCCTCGCAGCCTGTCCAGCTACTTGGTCGACCTGTTCCCGGTGGCGGTGATCGCGGCGGTGAGCGTGCACGGCCGGGGGGGCACGGTGCCGGTGCGCCGGCTCGTACGCCGGGCCGGGGTGGCCGGCGTGGCTGTCGCATCGATCGGCGCGCTGGCCGCCGGTGGGTTGGCCTTCGCGTCCCATCCGTTGGGCATCAGCGTCGACGGCGTGAAGGTGGACGGCGGCGGCCGGCACCTCGAAGCGGTCACCGTCACCGTACGCAACCTGACCCGTGCGCCGCAGCGGCCGCACTTCACCGTGAATCCCGGCGCCGGCACATCCGGGTTCTGGCCGATGTCGCCGCCGGCCCCGTTGGTCCTCGGCCCCGGGAAGACCGCCACCGTCACGTTGGAGGCCCCCGTGACCACCAGCGCGCCCCAGCCCGGGGCCCGTTGGGTGGTCGAGGCCTACACCTCGTCGCCGTCCACCCTCAGCACCTCGACCCTTCAGGTCTGGGCGGGCTCCCGGTAGCTCCGGCGGCGATGCGTCACCGCCGCGGCGACCTAGATGCCCTTCCCGGCGACGGCGTCGAGCCGGATGCTCTGCGGCGGTCCGGCTACGAGCCCGGGCATTCCCCGCGACCACGCCGTGATCTCGTCACTCGTCCGGGCCTGCTCCCATTCGGCCTCGCTGCTCCAGATCTCGAACAGGTACACGACATCGGCCTCGGAGGCCGATACGCCCGCCAGCATCACCTCGCATGCGGGGTTGGAGCGCTGCATGTCGGCGGCCTCGACGAACTTGTCGACCAGGGCGACAGCCTTCCCCTCCGCGGCTTGCAGCCTGGTCTGCTGGGCGAATCGGGCCACGAGATCCTCCTATCGGAAGCCGAGCGCAACCTGACGTACGACCCACGAGACCGTCCCGTCGGCGTCTCCTACCCGGGTGAGGGCCGTTTCGAGCTGCGACAATTCTGATCGGTGGCCGGCGCAGTCCGGGTCGGCGGCCCATCGCCTCACGTTGAACAGATAGATCTCGGCGGCGAGCACGGCCGGTACCGTCACCGCGGTCAACTCCCCCCCGAGCGGGGCCGCGACGGCGCCGCCGTACATGACACCGCCGGCGGCCCGGACCATGGCGGCCGAGGCCTCCTCGTAGTGGCGGAGCGGACCCGGCGGCGCCTCCACGGATTCGAGGTCCTCGACCAGCAGCCGGCCGCCCGGGGCGAGCCCTTCTTGCCAACGGGCCAGAGCGCCGAGTGGGTCGGCCATGTGGGCCAGCAGGAGCCGGGCGTAGAGCACGTCGGCCCGGGGCAATGCGGCGAACGGCGCACTCAGGTCGGCGACGAGGAAGCTGGCGTCAGGGACGTTGTGCCGGGCCACCCCGAGGAAATCGGCTGAGGAGTCGACGCCCACCAACTCGCCGGCCTCGCTCACCTGGCCGAGGAGCCGGGTGCTGAACCCCGGTCCGCAACCAAGGTCGACCGCCACGCCTACCGGGCTCTCGATGTGTGCCGCGAGAAAAGCGCGAGACACCGGCTCGTAGGCGGCTGCCACCAGGCGGAGGCGGTGCACGGCGGACTTGTCGTCGCCGAACGTGTAGCGGGCCATGGAGGGACCCCCTCTCATCGGGTTGACGAAAGCTTGAGGAAGGGGCGTCGACGAGTTGATCCCACCGACACAGCCTGACCGCCATGAGTGCGGGTGATCGTCCCAGTAGGCACGAATCCGACGGCAGGGCCGCTGCCCCCGTGCCGAACGCCGACATGGCCTGGACGGTGAACCTCGTCGAGTCCTTCTTCGCCGCTCGCGATGCAGAGCACCAGCGACGGCAAGCCAGCCACACACCACCTCCTGCCTAGCGGCCGGAGGCCTTCTCGCCTCACGTCCCGACGCGCCTTTCTACAATGCGCTCATGGCGCAGCTCAGTCTGGCTCAACACGAACGCGGGGCTCTGTGTGATCTGTTCGAGGAGCTGGGCCCGCAGGCACCCACCTTGTGCGAGGGATGGCTGACGGCCGATCTGGCTGCCCACTTGGTCGTCCGTGAACGGAGACCGGACAGCGGTCCGGGACTCGTCTGGCCACCTCTGGCCGCCTACACGGACAAGGTGCGTCGCTCGGTGCGGGACCGAATGCCGTGGAAGGACCTGGTCGACACGGTGCGGACAGGGCCCCCCTTGCTCCTCCGTCCGTTCGACGGGCCCATGAACACAGTGGAGTTCTTCATCCACGTCGAGGACGTGCGGCGTGCCCAAACCGGATGGGAGCCCCGCATGATCTCCCCGGAGCTGGCCGACGCCCTGTGGGCGCGCGTCGGGCCCGGTGGTATGGCGAAGAAGGTCGGCGCCACCATCGTGATCTCGTCGCCGGCGAGGACCGACAAGCAAGCGGGCACGGGACCTCGGCTCACGCTGGCCGGGGACCCGGGCGAGCTGACCATGTTCGGTGCCGGCCGCCAGGCCGCGGCGCGGGTCGAGATCAGCGGGGACGATTCACTCGCCGCTCAGCTGCGCGCCGCCTCGTTCGGAGTCTGACGCCAACACTCCGGGGTTGACCACGTTGATGGGACGGCCGTCGGCGAAGGCGTTGATCTGGTCGAACACATCGGCGAACTGCATCTCCCACTCCTCGAGAGTGACGTAGCCGACATGGGGAGTGCACAGCGCGTTCGGTAGCCGCAGCAATTCGTCGTCGGGGTCGGTCAGCGGTTCCCGCTCGTAGACGTCGACGGCGGCCATGCCCGGGCGGCCCGACTTCAGCGCCTCGGCCAGCGCCCCCGGCGCCACCAGGCCAGCCCGGCTGGTGTTCACCAGCAGCGCCGTCGGCTGCATGACGGCCAGATCGGCGGCGGCCACGATTCCCCGGGTGTCGTCCACCAAGCGCATGTGCAGGCTGAGCACGTCGCTGCCGGCGAAGAGCTCGTGCTTGCTCCCCGCCACCGCGTGCCCGGCGGCCTGGGCGGCCTGGAGCGAATCCGGGCGGCCCCAGACGAGCACGTGCATCCCGAATGCATCTCCGTATCCCGCCACCACCCGGCCGATGCGGCCGAAGCCGAAGATGCCGAGCGTCTTCCCCCGCAGGGTGTGCCCCATGGCCGTCTGCCACCGGCCGGCCCGCATGGCTTCGACCTGCTGGGGGAGCCGCCGCAGCGCGGCCAGCACGAGCGCCCAGGTCAGCTCGGCGGCAGCGTAGGAGGTCGAATCGTTGTGCAGGTTCGACGACACCACGATGCCCAGATCGGTACAGGCGGTCACGTCGATATGCGGGTAGGCGCTGCGCTGGCTGATGAGCCGGAGCCGGGGGAGGCGTTCGAGCAAGGCCCGCCCGATGACGGTGCGCTCCCGGATGAGCACCAGGGCTTCGGTGTCGGCCAGTCGCTCGGCTAGGAGGTCGTCGTCCTCGACGTGATCGGTGGACACGGTGACGTCGTGCCCGGCCAGCATGTCGAAGCAGCGCAGCGTCCGCAGGGTGTCGAAGTAATCGTCCAGGATGGTCACGCGCATGGCGGTGTCCTTGCGACTTTGCTGCCGTCGCAAGGCAAGGGATGAGTGGAGAAGAACGCCCACATGGTGGCATCGGCGTCGACTGCACTGGACTGTGGCCCGAGCTGGTTGGTGATGCGACGTGGCATCGCCGGCCCCCCCGGCCATTCGTGGCCTTCGCCGGTCAACGTGTAGAGCTCGACGGCCGCCGCGCCCGAGCACGCCGGGTACACCGCCAAGGAGAAGCCCTGGCCCGAAGAAACCTGTGGTGACGAGCCGCACTCGTTGTGCGCGGCCCACCGTTGTGCGGCGACCGGCACCGAGTACGTCCAATACCCCTGGCCTCCACCGCCGTAGGGGTCGACCGGGTCGCCTTGGCCGTGGAAGGCGATGACCGGCACGGCGCGCGACGCGGGACAGGGTTCGGGGAACCTCAGTCCCGCGACCGGGGCGACAGCGGCGAACGTCGACGACGCGTCGCAGGCCAGTTGGCTGGCCATACGCCCGCCGCCGGACATCCCGGTGGCGAAGACCCGGGTGTCATCGATGCAGTAGCGGCCGGCCAGAGCCGGGACGACCCCGGCGAGGAAGGCGATGTCGTCGGCCGAGCCCGGCGGCACCGACCGGCCATCCGCGAGCGGCACGCCGGGGACGTTCCAGTCATATCCGGACCCGCTGGCCAGTAGCCCTTGGGGATAGGCGACCACGAAACCATCCTGATCGCTCGTGGCATCCATGCCGCTGAACACCTCCTGTTCGGCCGCGGTGCTGCCGCTGCCATGGAGGTCGAGCACCAAGGCCGTGGGGTGCGATCGTCGGTATCGGGTGGGGAGGTGGACGATCACCGTGCGGCGATGCCCCGCCACCTCGAGCTGCTGGGTCTTCGAACCTGGGGCCGCCGGCTGGCCGCACCCCGCCGACCGGCCGGCCGCCCGCGCCGGACCCGCGGCGGTGGACGAGGGCGACGACGTCGAGACGCGTGGGCCGGCTCCGGCGCCGCAGGCGGCGACGAGCATCCCGAACGCTGAGCATGTAGCCATTAGGCGGAGCCGACGTCGGATCCAAGGATGCGCGTGCTGTCGGTGCACGGCGCAGATCATGACAGCGAGGCGGCGGATAGGGTGTCGCGGCTGATGTCCCCTGCACCGCTCACCGCCCGCCGCATCCTCGTGACCGGTGTCACCGGTCAGGTGGCCGGGCCGCTTGCCCGAACGCTGGTGGCGGCGGGCAACACCGTGTTCGGCGCCAGCCGCTTCGCCGACCCCGCGGCACGGGCCCAGGTGGCTGCCGACGGCATCGTGCCGGTCGCCATCGACCTCGAAACGGCGCAGCTCGACGAGGTTCCCGACGGGCTCGACTATGTGATCCACATGGCCGTGTCCAAGAGCACCGACTTCACCCGGGCGCTGGCGGCCAACGCCGAAGGGACGGCCTTCCTGGTCGAGAAGGCGGCGGGTGTCCGGGCCTTCCTGCATTGCTCGTCATGTGGGGTGTACGAGCCCAACGGACTCGTCGCGCACGTCGAGACCGATCCGCTCGGTGACAACCACCGGCCCATGGGCTTCCTGCCCACCTACTCCATCTCGAAGATCGCGGCGGAGTCGGCGGCCCGCTACGCGTCCCGGCGTTTCGGGGTGCCCACGGTGATCGCCCGCCTCGACGTCCCCTACGGCCCCACGCACGGATGGCCGAAGATCATGCTGCAGTTGGCGCAGGCCGGCATGGCCACCAACGTCCATCCCGACGGGCCCAACCTGCACAACTTCCTGCACGACGACGACATGGTGGTCAGCCTTCCCTACCTGCTCGAGCAGGCCGCCGTGCCGGCGCCGGTGTTCAACTGGTGTCACCCCGAACAGGTAAGCGTGGAGGAG
>DATGGF010000525.1:0-8122 GCA_035308625.1 Acidimicrobiales bacterium
CAGGTCCTGGGTGAGGACGATGTCGGGCTGCAGCTCGCGGATGGCCTCGTCGTCGAGACGGTAGATCGGATCGCCCTCGCCCAGACTGGCGCTGACCAACCGGTCCACGTCGGACGGCGAGGCGGCCGGGGGTAAGGCCGAGGTGGACACGATGCGCTTGGTACGCGCTTCGGGCGGCCAGTCGCACTCGTGAGTGACCCCTACCAAGTCTTCCTCGAGACCGAGGGCGTAGACGATCTCAGTGGCCGACGGCAGTAGCGACACGATGCGCACGGCGCGATCGTGCCTCATCGGCTCCTCTGGCGGCCAAACGGGTGGTGGGTCACAACGCCCCGGCTGCGAGGGCAACGCTGAGGACGACAGCCCCGCCCCCGACGGCCAGCGCGGCCACGGCGTCGAGCCACCACCAGCCGTAGGCCGCGGTCAGGGCAGTGCCGGCGCGAGCGCCACCCCGGCCAGCACTGCTCCGATCCCCGAGAGCAAGCCGTCCGCGCGCAGGGCCTGGCTCGGGACCCGGCGGGCGACGGCGCGCTTCCGCCGGGCCAAGACGCTCAAGACCCCGACCGATACGGCCGTCAACGCCACGCCCGAGTGTGAAACGTGAGCCGGGCTTCGGGCCGCCAGCCTGATTGCGCTGAGCGCGATCGTCCCGAGACCCACCCCGGCCATGCCGAACGCCACCAGGGTGAGACTCTGGCTGCCGGCCCCGAGCGCGATGGCGCATGTCCCCGCTAGCAGCGTCCACAGGAGGGAGATGATCGAGACCCGAAGCCCGGCGCGCAGCACGTGTCCTCCGTGCCGACCAGTCTTCCCGGTTCACCTGTACGCCCGACTGTAAGTTGCTACATCCGCCCGCGGGCGCGCTCGCTCGTGCGTGTCAGGATGAGGCGTGCCCACGCTCGGACCGCGGCTCGTAGTGACCGGCGTCGGCTCGGGCGCCGGCAAGACCACTGTCGCCACCGGGCTCATGGCTGCCTTGGTCCGACGCGGCCTGCGCACGGGCTCGGCCAAGGTGGGCCCCGACTTCATCGACCCCGGCTACCACTCGGTGGCCACGGGACGACAGGGCCGCACCCTCGACGCATGGTTGTCGGGGGAGGCGCTGCTGGCGCCGTTGGCCGCGGCCGCCGGTGCCGACGTGGACGTGCTGGTGATCGAAGGGGTGATGGGGGCGTTCGACTCCTCGGGTCAGCCCGAGGTCGACGGGTCCACCGCCGAGGTGGCCCGGGCGCTCGAGTGCCCCGTAATCGTGGTGGTCGACGTGTGGACCATGGCCGAAACCGTGGCTGCCGTCGTCCACGGGGTGCGCACGCTGGGTCCAGGGCTGGACGTGGCCGGCGTCGTGCTCAACCGCGTTGCCGGCGAAGGGCACGCCGCACTGTGCCGCCGGTCTCTCGAGCCGCTCGGCGTGCCGGTGATCGGCGCCATCCCCAACGACGATCGGCTTGCCTGGCGCGAACGGCACCTCGGGCTCGTGCCGGTGGCCGAACATCGGGCTGAGGTCGCCCGTTCGGTCGAACGCATCGCCGGGATCATGGAGGCGACCTGCGATCTCGAGGCGCTCGAGCGCATCGCACGCAGCGCGCCGGCACGCCGCGTCCCGTCGTTGCCGGCGGCACGCCCGGTGGCCGAGGTCCGGCTGGCCGTGGCCTCAGGCCCGGCCTTCAGCTTCGTGTACCCCGAGAACCTGGCCTTGTTCGAACAAGCGGGGGCCGAGCTGTTCTTCTTCGATCCGCTGGCCGAGCCGGCGCTGCCCTACGGGTGCGACGCCCTCTACGCCGGGGGCGGTTTCCCCGAGGTGTTCTCCGCCGCCCTGTCGGCCAACGCCGCACTTCTCGAATCGGTGCGCCGGGCCGTGGCCGGCGGAGTAGCCGTGTGGGCCGAATGCGGCGGGTTCCTGTGGCTGGGGCAGTCGCTCGACGCCGCGCCCATGGCCGCAGTGCTGCCGGCGGCCGCCCACATGACCGATCGCCTCACCATCGGCTACCGCGCCGGCACCACCACCGCGCCCAGCCCGCTTGGCCCGGCCGGGACGATGGTGCGCGGCCACGAGTTCCACCATGCGGTGATGGACCCGCCCGGCCATGCCGTGGCGTTCGACCCCCGCTTCGGCTGCCCGCCCGGCGGCTACGTCTCGGAGCGGCTGTTCGCCGGGTTCCTGCACCAGCATCTGGCTGCCACCCCCGAACTGGCTGAGCGCTTCGTGGCAAGTGCGTCACGGCAGACGAGGGGCGCCCGCGTCGGCTGAGTGGTTGCCCGCTCCGTCAGGGCGTGCTTTGATGCGGGCGCTGCCGACGGGCCAGCGAAGTCCGGTGCAAGTCCGGCGCTGTCCCGCAACTGTCGATCCCTTCGGGGACGAGCCAGGTCGCCTGGTCCGTCGGTTGTGACCCACTGGCGTCGAGGAACGCGCTGGTCGCACGACAGTGCCGCTGTCGTCGGACGGAACCCCTCGACCGAGAGGAGGACAACCGTGAGACGACACCGCTACCCGATCATCACCGCCGCGCTCATCGGCGGCGCCCTGACCTTCAGCTCCTGTTCTTCTTCGTCGCCGGCCACCGATGCTTCTGGCGCGTCGACGACGTCGAAATTCCCGGTGATGCTGCGCGCGTCCAACGGCAACGTCACCATTCCCAGGCGCCCGACACGCATCATGTCGCTGTCGGCCAGCGCCACCTCGATGATCTAT
This sequence comes from Acidimicrobiales bacterium, assembly GCA_035308625.1. Lineage (GTDB taxonomy): Bacteria > Actinomycetota > Acidimicrobiia > Acidimicrobiales > UBA8190 > DATGGF01. Next base: position 2,690 of record DATGGF010000525.1, read on the forward strand.
GCCATGGGCGCGGGCCCCCAAGTGGTGGCCGTCGACCAGTACTCGACTGACCCGCCGAACGCGCCGCGCACGTCGCTCAGCGGCTTCGAGACGGGCGCCGAGAGTTACCTGTCGTACAAGCCCGACCTCGTCGTGCTGGCCCAGGAACAGGGGAGTGTGGTGGCCCAGCTCGCCGCCGTGGACGTGCCGACCCTGGTGCTCTCGCCGGCCGGCAGCCTGCGCGACAGCTACGCCCAGATCTCCCTGCTGGGCCGAGCCACCGGTCATGGTGCTGGCGCCGCGGCCGAGCACGCGTCGATCGCCCGCCGGCTCGCCGCCATCGTGCGCTCAGTCGGGGGTAGGGCCCGGGGCGTGACCTACTACCACGAGCTCGACCCGACGCTCTACAGCACCACCTCCCACACCTTCATCGGCGCGCTCTACGCCTCACTGGGGATGGTGAACGTGGCCGACCGCGCTTCGACCGGGGGCAACGACTACCCCCAGCTCTCGCCCGAGGCCCTCATCCGGGCCAACCCCGACGACGTGTTCCTGGCCGATGTCACCTGCTGTGCGCAATCGGCGACGACGTTCGCTGCCCGCCCCGGCTTCTCGCTGCTGCGGGCCGTGACCGGGCACCATGTGTTCACCATCCCCGACTCCATCGCCTCCGAGTGGGGGCCGCGGGTGGTCGACTTCCTCCAGATGGTGGCCGACGACCTGAAGAAAGCGGGGCAATAGACCCGCGGAGCGAGCACAGGAGCGCCCATGGCCGAATCCGAGACGATCACTCTGGCGCCGTGGACCGGGCCATGGGAGGCCGACGACCCCGACGCCAACTACAAGCACGAGATCGCCCTGTACTCGCCGCACGACCCGCTACCCACCCTGCAGGCCCTGGCCGACGCCATCGGCGTCCCCGTCGGCGCCATCGCCCGCTTCGTCCTGGTCCGCTACACCACGGCGGGGAGCTCGGGGCTGCTCGAGATCGGCCCGACCATGGTTCAGCGGTTGTGGGAGGCGGTGGACAGAGCCGAATCCGCAGCGTCCGACGAGGCTCGCCTGGCCGCCTACCGCCAGCTCAAGGACATGCTGTCGTGGCTGCGTCTTCCACTGGTGGAGGACGCGGGCTATCCGCCCCAGGGCTAACCGGGGCAAGCGGGTGTGCCGATGAGAGACCGTGACTTCGTCGATCGACGACTTCGCTGACGTCCTGGCGGCCGCACAGGCCGGACAGGAATGGGCCGTCGCCGTCCTCTACGACGCCTTGGCTCCGTCGTTGCTGCGCTACCTCGCCTGGCAGGAGCCGTCGGCCGCCGAAGACCTGGCCGGCGAGACGTGGCTGGGGGTGGCCGAGCGCCTTGCCTCCTTCGATGGCGACGAGGGGGCATTTCGAGGGTGGATCTTCGGGATCGCCCGTCGGCGCCTGGCCGACCATCGTCGCCGCGCCGCCCGGCGGCGAACTGCGCCCCTCCCCGACGACCTGCTGTCCACGTGGTCAGGAGGTCCCGACCCGGCCGACCTGGTGACGGAGAAGGTGGCCACCGAGGATGCCCTGGCGCAGGTCACCCGCATGCTCCCGGCAGACCAGGCCGAGGTGGTCGTGCTTCGTGTCGTCGGAAGACTGAGCGTCGAGGAGACGGCCCGAGCCCTGTCGAAACGCCCGGGGACGGTCCGGGTCCTCCAGCACCGGGCCTTGCGACGCCTGGCCCGGGAGCTGGGTCAGGAATCCTCGGTGGAGGTGTAACGCCACAATGGCTCCCGACGATCTGTACGGCGAGATGTCACGGAGATCGCTCGACGACGCCACGGCCGACCGGCTGCTCGCCGGTGCCCTCGACCCCGAGGACGCACCACCGGGCTATGGGCCTGTCGCCGCGTTGGTGTCGGCGGCCCGGAGGGCTGAAACCGCAAGCAGCCTGTCCGGCCGGGACCAGGCGGTGTCGGCCATCACGGCCGGCATCGTGAGCGCACGAGGCAGCTCCTCCATACCGCAAGGAAGGAAACCTCGACGCATGATTTCCAGATTGGTCACCCTGAAGGCGCTGGGCATCGCCCTGCCGGCGATGGCCCTCACCGCCGGCAGCGCAGCGGCCGCCACGGGCTCGCTGCCCGCACCCGCTCAGAACGTGGTGTCTCACGCCTTGTCGCACGTGGGCATCGACGTACCGAAGGGCAACGACAATTCCTCGCCGGCAGGGACACCGGTCGGCCCGAACGTGTCGGGTCCGGCCAAGTTCGGGCTGTGCCAGGCCGCGCAGGCGAACAACGGCCACCCGAGCTCGCACAGTGTGGCGTTCAGGAACCTGGCCACGGCCGCGGCAAATCTTCACGAGTCGGTGACGCAGTTCTGTGCCGGCGCCACCCCGGGCTCGGGGACGAATGGGTCGAACGAGAACAGCGGAGCCAACAACGGTGCGAACAGCGGCACCGATAGCAAGGGTGGCTCGAAGTCGCACTCCGGAGTGACACCGCCGGGGCCGCCGTCGTCCACGCCGGGGTCCGGGAGCACGCCGGAGGGACCCCCGTCGTCGACGCCCGCGTCCGGGACGGCGCCGGTGAGCACACCCGCAGGTCCGCCATCTTCAGTTCCGGCCGGGAAGCCGTAAGCGGGGGATTACGGCAGCGCGCAGCCAGAGGGCGGGCCTTCGGGCCCGCCCTCTTGTGCGTAGGAGTTGCCCGATCGAGCTGGTCAGCCCGTCGGGACTCGCACCAGCCGGCGGCCGGAGACGAAGTCGGGCGCCACGGTGACCACGTGCTCGGCCCCGACGGGGGCCCACTGGTCGAGGGGTAGCGCCAGTGCCTCGTCGAGCAGATGGCCCGTCAACTTGCTGGCCATTCCGACGACCAGCACGCTCCACCCGCCCGAGCCCGACTCGTCGACGTCATCGACCTCGAAAGCGACCACGGTGTGCTTGAGCGCGGCTTCGAGCTTGGTGCCGCGGGCCGTTCGGAACACGACGCTCCGGCCGAGCATGGCGTAGTGCACCGGGAAGATGGCGGGGATGGCGCCGACGGTCACACCGACACGACCCACGTGGGCCCGGCCGAGCAGGTCGATGCACTCCTCTTCGCTCAGGACCTCGAGCACGGCGCGCCCGCCGTGGCCCGACAACGAGACCGCGGCAGACTCCACGCTGGACGTATAAACCTGGAGGCGGTCTGGTTATAGGGCCGAAAGTCCCATGGCCACCACCCGGCTGGGCGGCCATTGGTTTCGGCTCCTAATGTTCGGGCCAGGACATGGTTGCCGGATGCCAAACACGGCGCCGGCGCCAGCAAGGGAGGTCGCCATGACGACGGACGTCCGACCTGGTCAGAAGCCCACGCCCACCGGGCCCGATGCGTGGTCCCTCGACTCCCCGAGCACCACGGTGTTCGACTTCGACTACACCGACACGCGCGACGAGCTGCTGCGCCTCTACGACAAGGGGACACGGAGGCAGTGGATTGCCAAGGACCGTCTCGACTGGTCGGCCGAGATCGACTTCAGCAACCCGCTCGGCCTGCCCGACGGGATCAACCCCATCGCCGGGACGAAGTGGTGGGAGGCCATGGACGAGAAGGCCCGGGGCGAGATGCGCCACCACGTGGAGGCATGGCGCTTCAGCCAGTTCATGCACGGGGAGCAAGGGGCGCTCATCTGCACGGCCAAGATCGTCCAGACGGTGCCGGACATCGACTCGAAGTTCTATGCCGCTACCCAGGTCATCGACGAGGCTCGCCACGTCGAGGTCTACAGCCGGTACCTCTACGAGAAGCTCGACCTCGTCTACCCGCTCAACCGGAACCTGCAGAGCCTGCTCGACGACGTCATCTCGGACAGCCGGTGGGACATGACGTACCTGGGCATGCAGGTGCTCATCGAAGGCCTGGCCCTGGCCGCCTTCGGGTTCATCCGCAACACCGCTACCGAGCCCCTGGGCAAGGCCATCAACGCCTACGTGATGCAGGACGAGGCCCGGCACGTGACCTTCGGGCGCCTGGCCCTGCGCGACTACTACCCGGAGCTGACCCAGGCCGAGCGTGACGAGCGCGAGGAATTCTGCGTCGACGCGTGTTACCGCATGCGCGACCGCTTCCTCGGCGAAGAGGTGTTCGAGCGTCTGGACCTGCCTCAGGAGCTGACCGAGTACGTGGCCAACAGCGAGATGCAGCGGACGTTCCGGGGCTTCCTCTTCATGCGCATCGTCCCGGTGCTGAAGGACATCGGCCTGTGGGGGCCGCGCATCACCAAGGCGTTCGAGGACATGGGCGTGCTGGCCTTCGCCGAAACCGACTTGGACGCCGAGATGGCCAACGACGAGGCCGCCGCCGACGCCCTCGACGAGGAGCGGCTGGCCCACGTGCGAGCCGTGGCGGGCGACACCGGGGACTGACCCGGGTCCGGGCCCGTTGGGCCAGGGCAATCCCACCGCCATCGGTCTGACCACTCGCTGAGCACCGGGGCGTCTTTGCCCAGGTGACCTCGCAACGTGGTCACAACGGGGGACAACGCCCGCACAAAGTGAGATTTGGGCCCTTGCAAGGCCTTAGATGCCGCCGTGTCGGGCCCGATACCTGCACACGGTGACGTACACATTCAGCCCCCAAGACCCCCTCGGTGCCGCCCGGACCCGCCCCAGCCGATTCGCTCAGCTGCTGGGCGCCGGCGTGCTCGCCCTGGGCACCACGGCCACCGCGCTGACCGCCATCGGCGGCGGTGCCGGTGCGGCCCAGGCCGCCCGGCCGGCATCGCCCACACCGGCCCCGGTCCCGGTGACCAAGGCCTATCCCCAGAGCCGGCAAGGGACCCTGCCGCCCAACAACCCGCCGCAGAACATCGCGCCCAACCCCAACTTCCTGCAGTCGTGCAACGGCGCCCACTACGACGACTCGTCGGCCTGCGTGACGTCGTCGGTAACGGCCATCGACAACGCGCGCGAGCAAGAAGGACTGCCGGGCATGGTGCTCCCCGACAACTGGGCCTCGCTGTCCCCGCCCGAGCAGCTGTACGTGATCACCAACCTGGAGCGGACGGTGCGCGGTCTACCCCCGCTCACGGGCATGGCCACCGCCCTCGACCAGGCGTCGACGGCCGGCGCCCAGCAGAACGAAGACCCTTCTCCGCCCGCCGGGTTCCCGTGGTCGTCGTGGGGCAGCAACTGGGCCGGCGCAGTGGGCAACCCGCTCGAAGCCATGTACCTGTGGATGTACGACGACGGGCTCGGCTCGGCCAACATCGACTGCACGCCGTCGAACCAGTCGGGGTGCTGGGGACACCGCGACAACGTGCTCATAAACTTGAACTGCCGCCCGTGCCTGATGGGCGACGGGTACAGCCCCACGGCTTGGCAGGGCGACCCGTCGTGGGCGCAACTGCTCGTCGACACCAACGGGAACCCTCAACTCGACTTCGCCTGGAGCTCCGAGCTCCCCTACCTGCCCGGTTCGCCCGGTGGCTCGAGCCTGTTC
>DATGGF010000526.1:0-8573 GCA_035308625.1 Acidimicrobiales bacterium
CGGGCCGACATCGACTACGGGTTCCGCGAGGCCAAGACGACATTCGGCCGCATCGGCGTGAAGGTGTGGATCTACAAGGGCGACATCCTCCCCTACAAGCTGTCGACCGAGGACAAGATCAGCCGCGAGGCGGCCATGGCTGCCGGCGAGACCTCCGGCCAGTCGGGGCCGAGGCGCCTGGTGACGGCCGGTGGCGGGCGCCGACGGGCCGAGCAGGGTGAGCCGGGGAGCCCGACGGCAAATGTGGTTGCGGCTGGCCCGAGTGACGACACCGAGGCCCAGGACGTGCCGGCGCCGCTGCCCGGCGCCGCCCCTTCGGGCGCCCCCGACGACCTCGAGCGCTTGCTGGCCGAAGAGGAAGAGATCGAGCGCCGGACCCGCATCGAGCACCACGAGACGCCGCACTTCCGCAAGGAGAGCGACTGATGCTCATGCCCCGGAAGGTGAAGCACCGCAAGCAGCATCGCGGCCGGCGCGAGGGCGCGTCCAAGGGCGGGACGTCGGTCAACTTCGGCGACTTCGGCATCCAGGCCATGGAGCCGGGGTGGCTGACCCAGCGGCAGATCGAGGCGGCTCGTATCGCCATGACCCGGCACGTCAAGCGCGGTGGCAAGGTCTGGATCCGCGTCTTCCCCGACAAGCCCGTCACCCAGAAGCCGGCCGAGACCCGCATGGGCTCGGGCAAGGGCAACCCCGAGCACTGGGTGGCAGTGGTCCGTCCCGGCCGCATCCTCTTCGAGCTGGCCGGCGTCGACCGCCAGCTGGCCAAGGAGGCCCTGGAGCGCGCCATCCAGAAGCTGCCGATCAAGGCCAAGTTCGTGGTCCGGCCCGGCACCCACGGCACGGCCGAGGTGGAGGTCTAGCGACATGCCGAGCGCTGCCGAGCTGCGCGAGCTCGACGACGACGAGCTCTACGGCCGCCTGGCCGACTCCCGGCGCGAGCTGTTGAACCTCCGGTTCCAGCTGGCCACCGGGCAGTTGGACAATTCCGCGCGCCTGAGCCTGGTCAAGAAGGACGTGGCCCGCATCCTCACCCTGCTGCGCGACCGGGAGATCGCCCTGGCCGAAGGGCGTGACGCCGGGCCCGTGTTCCGTCCCGCCCGTGAGCTGGACGACGCTCCGGCGCCCCGCCGCCGGGCCCGGGCCAAGGCCGACGACGAAGTCCCTGTAGAGGACGAGGACGAGGTCGAGGAAGTGGACGACGAAGCCGGCGACGAGGTCGATGCCGGCGGCGCCGAGGCCGAGGGCGACGCCGAGGAGGACGAGTGAGCGACGAGCAGCAGGCCGGGTCCGGTCGGACCGAGCGCAAGGTGCGTGAGGGCACGGTCGTGTCCGACAAGATGCAGGCCACCGTGGTGGTGGCCGTGACCGAGCGCGTCCGCCACTCCCGCTACGGCAAGACCGTCCAGCGCACCACCAAGCTCTACGCGCACGACGACGCCCACGACGCCAAGGTGGGGGACCGGGTGCGGGTCATGGAGACCCGTCCGCTGTCGAAGACCAAGCGCTGGCGGGTCACCGAAGTGCTGGAGCGGGCCCGATGATCCAGCAGGAGTCCCGGCTCAAGGTGGCCGACAATTCCGGTGCCCGCGAGGTCCTCTGCATCAAGGTGCTGGGCGGCTCGCGCCGGCGCTACGCCGGCATCGGCGACATCTTCGTGGCCACCGTGAAAGACGCCATCCCCGGCGCCGGGGTGAAGAAGGGCGACGTGGTGAAGTGCGTGGTCGTCCGGACCACCAAGGAGCGCCGCCGGCCCGACGGCAGCTACATCAAGTTCGACGAGAACGCCGCGGTGCTCATCAACGAGCAGCAGCAGCCCCGCGGCACCCGCATCTTCGGCCCGGTCGGCCGCGAGCTGCGGGACAAGAAGTTCATGAGGATCGTCTCGCTCGCACCGGAGGTGTTGTGATGCGCATCCGCAAGGGCGACACCGTGGAGGTCCTGTCGGGCAAGCACCGCGGCAAGCGGGGCTCGGTCATGCGGGCCCTGCCCAAGGACGGCAAGGTGGTGGTCGAAGGGGCCAACATGGCCAAGCGCCACACCAAGCCCCGGGGCGCCACCATGCAGGGCGGCATCATCGACAAGGACATGCCCCTGCCGGTGGCCGCCGTGGCCATCGTCTGCTCCTCGTGCGGCCCCACCCGTATCGGGATGCGCATCGACGAGCAGGGGCGCAAGATCCGCACCTGCCGCAAGTGTGGAGGTGATCTGTGAGCTCGGCCCCCACCGCCACCCGGGCCCGGCCCCGGCTCAAGGAGCGCTACGACTCCGTGCTGCGAGCCCAGCTCAAGGACTCGCTGGGCCTGCGCAACATCATGGAGGTGCCACGACTGGAGAAGATCGTGGTGAACATGGGTGTGGGCAAGGCGACCCAGCAGGCCTCGCTGATCGAAGGCGCCCTGCGGGACCTGGAGCTCATCACCGGCCAGAAGCCGGTGGTGACCAAGGCCCGCAAGTCCATCGCCAGCTTCAAGCTGCGCGAGGGCATGTCCATCGGCGCCAAGGTGACCATGCGGGGGGACCGGGCCTGGGAGTTTCTCGACCGCCTGGTGGCGCTGGCCATACCCCGCATCCGTGACTTCCGGGGGCTTTCGCCTTCATCCTTCGACGGCCGGGGCAACTACACCTTCGGCGTCACCGAGCAGCTGATCTTCCCGGAGATCGACTACGACCGCATCGACACCACCCGGGGAATGGACATCACGATCTGCACAACCGCCCGCACGGACGCGGAGGGCCGGGCCTTCCTGTCCGCCTTCGGGTTCCCGTTCAGGCAGGAGAACGTCTAGCACCATGGCCAAGAAGGCATTGATCGAGAAGCAGCAGCGCACCCCGAAGTTCAAGGTCCGCGCCTACACCCGGTGCCGCCGGTGTGGCCGGCCGCGGGCCGTGCTCCGCAAGTTCGGCTTGTGCCGCATCTGCCTCCGGGTCATGGTCCACGCCGGGGAGATCCCGGGCGTGACCAAGGCGAGCTGGTGAGGGGAGGCGAGCCGACATGACCATGACCGACCCCATCGCCGACATGCTGACCCGCATCCGCAACGCCAACACCGCGATGCACGACACGACCACCATGCCCAGCTCCAAGCTCAAGGAGAACCTGGCCCGCCTGCTCGAGCGCGAGGGCTACATCGAGGGCTTCTCCGTGGCGCCGTCGACCAAGGGACCGGGCAGCGTGCTCGAGATCAAGCTCAAGTACACCTCCGACCGCTTGCGGACCATCGCTGGCCTGCGCCGCGTGTCGAAGCCCGGCCTGCGCATCTACGCCCAGGCGAACCGGGTGCCACGCGTGCTCGGCGGCATGGGCGTGGCCGTACTGTCGACCAGCAACGGCTTGATGACCGACCGCGAGGCGCGCCAACGGCGTGTGGGCGGCGAGGTGCTCTGTTATGTCTGGTAGCCGGGCCTTGTGTGCCGCCTCGACCGGCACTGTGGGGAGGTGAGCGGCGGATGTCGCGTATCGGACGTTCCCCCATCTCGTTGCCCTCCGGGGTGACCGTGCAGGTCGCGGATCGCACCGTGACCGTGACCGGGCCCCAGGGCTCGTTGTCGCGTGCCCTGCCGGGCGCCATTTCGGTGCGCCAGGAGGACTCGACCCTGCTCGTCGAGCGCCCCGACGACGAGCGCCACAACCGGGCCCTGCACGGGCTCACCCGCTCGCTGGTCAACAACATGGTGGTGGGGGTCACCGCCGGGTTCACCAAGGAGCTCGAGATCGTGGGCGTGGGCTACCGGGCCCAGGCCCGCGGGCCCGCCGCGCTCGAACTGGCGTTGGGGTTCTCCCACCCGGTGGTGGTCGACGCTCCCGACGGCGTCACCTTCGAGGTGCCGGTGCCCACCCGCATCGTGGTGAAGGGCATCGACAAGGAGAAGGTGGGGCAGGTGGCGGCCGACATCCGCAAGATCCGCAAGCCCGAGCCCTACAAGGGCAAGGGCGTGCGCTACGCCGGTGAGCGCGTCATGCGCAAGGCCGGCAAGGCAGCCAAGTAGCCATGACCCTCACCGCATCGAAGAAGCGTTCGCTGCGCCTCCGGCGTCACGCCCGGGTGCGCAAGGAGATCGCGGGAACGCCGGAGCGGCCGCGCCTGGCCGTGTTCCGCTCGGCCCGCCACATCTCCGCCCAGGTCATCGACGACGCCGCCGGACGTACGGTGGCCTCGGCGGCCACGGTGGAGTCCGGGCTGCGCTCGGGGCCGGGTGGCAACCTCGCCGCCGCCCAGGCCGTGGGCCGGCTGGTGGCCGAGCGGGCCAAGGCGGCCGGGGTGAGCAAGGTCGTGTTCGATCGCGGTGGCAACCGCTACCACGGGCGGGTGGCCGCGTTGGCCGATGCCGCCCGCCAGGCAGGACTGGAGTTCTGATGCTCGACGGACAATTCGAGGAGCGCACCATCCGGGTGAACCGGGTGGCCAAGGTCGTGAAGGGCGGTCGCCGGTTCTCCTTCACCGCCCTGATGGTGGTGGGCGACGGCAACGGGCGCGTGGGCCTGGGCTACGGCAAGGCCAAAGAAGCCGGGCTGGCGGTGCAGAAGGGGATCGAGGAAGCCCGCAAGAACATGTTCGACGTGCCGCTGGCCGGCTCCACCATCACCCATCCGGTGATCGGCGAAGCCGGCGCCGGCCGGGTGATGCTCAAGCCGGCTGCACCCGGGACCGGCGTGATCGCCGGCGGCGCGGCCCGGGCCATCCTCGAGATGGCGGGCATCCACGACATCCTGTGCAAGTCGCTCGGCTCGTCCAACGGCATCAACGTCGCCCACGCCACCATCGCCGGCTTGAAGGACCTGCGCCGGCCCGAAGAGGTGGCGCGCCTGCGGGGCAAGCCGGTCGACGAGCTCGTCCCCCGCGGGGTCCTGAGGGCCTACCGCGAGCGCCAGCGGGCCGGCGATCTGTTCCACGAGGTCGGGTCGTGAGCGCGGCGCGGGCCTCGGCCGGCAAGGACGCGTCGGCGGTGGTGCGCGTCACCCAGGTTCGCTCGGCCATCAGCACCAAGCCCAAGCACCGCGGCACGCTGCGGGCGTTGGGGCTGCGCGGGGTCGGGAAGTCGCGCATCCTGCCCGACCGCCCCGAGGTCCGGGGCATGATCGCCCGGGTGCCCCACCTGGTCGAGGTGACCCCGGCCACCGCCGAAGAGGCCGCGGCGGAGCGGGCCCGACTGGAAGCGAGCCGGGCCGAGCACCGGGTGGCGGAGCGCCGCGGTGCGAGCAGCGGCCGTGGCGGCACAGAAGGGACGGGGTCATGAAGCTCCACGACCTCCGGCCACCGGCCGGAGCCAACCGGCCGCGGCGCCGGGTGGGCCGCGGCATCGGCGGCAAGGGTGGCAAGACGGCCGGGCGCGGTACCAAGGGCCAGGGCGCGCGCGACACCATCCCCATGGGCTTCGAGGGCGGCCAGCTGCCCCTGGCCCAGCGCATCCCCAAGCTCAAGGGCTTCCACAACCCGTTCCGCGTGTCGTACGCGGTCGTCAACCTGGACACGCTCGAGGCCATGACGGGCGACGCCGTGACCCCCGAGACCCTGGGGGCGGCCGGACTCGTGCGCAAAGGCGCCCTGGTGAAGGTGCTCGGGCGCGGGGCGGTCAGCCGGCCTCTGGAGGTCAAGGTGCACGCGTTGTCCGCGTCGGCGCGCGCCGCGATCGAAGGCGCAGGTGGCAGTGTCGAATTGCTGCCCATGCCCTTCGGCCACGGACGCCCCCCGGCGCGGGGGAACGCGCTGACCAACCGCTAGCCTTTGAGGCCCGGGGTCCCCCGGTCCGGAGCCGCACGGTAGGGGAGGGAGAGGCTTGCTCTCGAGCCTGAAGAACATCTTCAAGGTCCCCGACCTGCGCAACAAGGTCATCTTCACCTTGGTCGTGATCGGGCTGTATCAGCTCGGGGCCAACATCATCACGCCGTACATCTCGATCTCGCAGATCCAGAACCTGGAGCAGCAGGCCAAGCAGGCCGGCATCCTCGGCTTCCTCAACCTGTTCTCCGGCGGCGGGCTGCTGCGCATGGCCGTCTTCGGGCTCGGGATCATGCCCTACATCACCAGCTCGATCATCATCCAGCTGCTTTCGACCGTCATCCCCAAGCTCGAGGAGTGGCGCGATCAGGGGGCGGTGGGGCAGAAGAAGCTGACCCAGACCACGCGCTACCTCACCATCGGCCTGGCGCTGCTGCAGTCGTCCGGCCTGGTGTATGTGTTCCACACCGGGGCGTCGGGGCTCCTCGGCACCAACTCCAATGTCGACTTGATCCCGCATTTCACCCTGTGGCGGGCCGCGTTCATCGTCCTCACCCTCACGGCCGGCACCGCCTTCGTCATGTGGCTGGGCGAGCTCATCACCCAGCGGGGCGTGGGCAACGGGATGTCCATCCTCATCTTCGCCAACGTGGTGGCCGGGATCCCCGCCGGGGGCGGCGCCGTGCTGGCCCAGGGGGGCCGGCTCAAGTTCGGCATCATCCTCGGCCTGACGGTGATCCTCATCGTGGCCGTGGTCTTCATGGAGCAAGGACAGCGCCGCATCCCGGTCACCTTCGCCAAACAGGTGGTGGGCCGGCGCACGGTGGGCGGCGCCTCGACCTACATCCCGCTCAAGGTGAACCAGTCGGGGGTGATCCCCATCATCTTCGCCAGCTCGCTGCTCTACATCCCGGTGCTGCTGGCCAACATCATCCCGTCCACCGGCTTCCGGACCTTCGTCAACAACCACATCCAGCCCACCAGCCTGCTGTACGTGCTCACCTACGGGATCCTCATCTTCGCCTTCACCTTCTTCTACGTGTACGTCGCCTTCGATCCCCACCAGCAGGCCGACATCATCCGCAAACAGGGCGGCTACATCCCCGGCATCCGGCCCGGTCCGCCCACCGAGAAGTACCTGGCGCGCATCTTGAACCGCATCACGGTGCCCGGCGGCCTTTACCTGGCCATCGTGGCGGTGCTGCCGTCGCTGCTCATGGCCTTCTGGAATCTCCGCGCCTATCCCTTCTACGGGACCACGCTGCTGATCGCGGTGGGCGTGTCGCTCGAGACCATGAAGCAGATCGACAGCCAGCTCATGATGCGCAACTACGAAGGCTTCCTGAAGTAGCGCCTGGTGGTCCCCGGGGTCAGGCTCGTGGTGCTCGGCAAACAGGGCGCCGGAAAAGGTACTCAGTGCGTGCGCCTGTCGCACCACTACGTCGTGCCCCACATCTCGACCGGCGACATGCTGCGCATGGCGGTCAAGGGCGGCTCCGACCTGGGCATGAAGGTCAAGGAGACGATGGACAGCGGCGAACTGCTGGGCGACGACCTCATCATGGAGATGGTGGCCGAGCGCCTCGCCGAGCCCGACGCCCGGGCCCGGGGCTTCATCCTCGACGGATGCCCCCGCACCACCCGCCAGGCCGAGGTGCTGGCCGGGCTCATGGCCCCGGGCGACATCGACCTGACCGTCGACATCGAGGTCCCCACCACCCAGGTCACCAAGCGCCTGGCCGGCCGCCGGGTGTGCGTGGACTGCGGGTCCAACTATTCGGTGTCGGCGCCGCCGCGCATGAATTGGACCTGTGACGTCTGCGGCGGCGAGGTGGTCCAGCGCGAGGACGACACCGAGGACGCCATCCGCCGCCGCCTCCAGCTCTACGAGTGGCAGACCACCCCGCTCATCAGCTGGTACGAGGATCGCGGCCAGCTGGCCAAGGTGAGTGGGGTCGGGTCGCCCGACGCGGTGCTCCGTCGGATCATCCGGGTGGTGGAGGACCGGCGCAGCCACCGCCGGCCTCGACGGTGAAGCAGAGCCCGCGATGAGACGGACGGGCGAGGAGATCGCCAAGATGCGCCGCGCCGGCAAGGTGGTGGCCGAGATGCACGAGGCCACCCGGGCCGCGGCTCGCCCGGGCGTCACCACCGCCCAGCTCGACCAGGTGGCCCGTGAGGTGCTCGACCGGCGGGGGGCGAAGTCGAACTTCCTCCACTACCGGGGGTTCCCCGCCGTCATCTGCACGTCCCCCAACGACATGATCGTGCACGGGATCCCCGGCGGCTACACGCTGGCTGAAGGCGACATCCTCTCCATCGACTGCGGGGCCATCATCGAGGGCTACCACGGCGACGCCGCCTTCACCATGGCGGTGGGGCCGGTGACCGACGAGGCCACCCGCCTCATCGAGGTGACCGAGCGCAGCTTGTGGGCGGGGATCGACCAGCTGCGTCCCGGGCACCGCCTCCACGAGGTGGGCCGGGCCGTCCAGGAGGTGGCCGAGGCGGCCGGGTTCTCTGTGGTGCGGGAGTACGTGGGTCACGCCATCGGCACGGCCATGCACGAGGAGCCCCAGGTCCCCAACTACTGGCCGGGCACCGGCGGGCCGGCGCTCAAGCCGGGGATGGTCTTCGCGGTGGAGCCCATGGTCAACGCCGGATCGGCCGGGACCCGGCTGCTCGACGACGGCTGGAGCGTGGTCACCGCCGACGGCCGGCTCTCGGCGCACTTCGAGCACACCATCGCCGTGACCGACGACGGGCCCGAGGTCCTGACACTGGCCTGAGTCCGGGGGAAGGTGGCCGCCCGGCCACGTCGGGTGGCTGGGCCGGGCGTGGTCACGGTTGGCC
>DATGGF010000527.1:0-2232 GCA_035308625.1 Acidimicrobiales bacterium
CCGAACTCGTAGAAGTTGGGGCCGCCGCCGGGGCCCTGGAGCGGGACGTAGTTGGCGATGATCGTCACCGTGTCCGCGTCGTCGGGGCTGACGAAGGCGTAGAGGTCGGTGCTGTCGGCCACCGGGTCCTTGGAGATCTCCGGAGCTTCACGATGCGACGACATGATGGTCCTCCCTGTCTGCGAGTGTGCGAGCGGTCATGGTTGGCTAGAGACTTGTTTCCGACGAGCTCGGCGCGCCGTCAACCTGCGGGCCCGCCTGCTCTCGACGCGTTGATCAAGCGGGACACCAGACGGGGGTCGCGCACCACCACTTCCCGGGTGCCGTTCAGGATGCCGATCTCCCCGGTTGAGACGTCGCGGACGTGGACGACGAGCGGCGCGCCGGCATCGGCCGAGCCGACGGCGGCCCCGTCGAGCTCGGCGGCCGATCCGCCCAGTGATGGTGCCTCCGAATCGACGGAGCTCAAGAGCCCGGCCAGCCCGGGCACGGCGGACACGGCACTGGCGGCTGCCGCCACGATCGACGATCGCATCAGGAACACCCGTCGGCTCACTCCGGCCATCGTCCCCACTACGCCGTGGCCGAGGACGGTGGATGACACGAGCGCCGAAATCCTCAATATTGCGGAGCGATCAGCGCGGCGCAAAAGGTTGCGGCCGGCGTCACACCGGAGAGGTCATCCACGGTGGGCTTCGGTGCCGGATACCGGTCATGGCCCCCCAGCCCGCCGCGCTGCTCGAACGTTCGGCGCGCCTCGACCTCATTGGGATCGACTTCGGAGCGTTCTCGGCTTCGCCGCTCGACGAGGACAGCCTGCGGTGTCTGCGTTACATGCACGACATCGAAGGCCACACCATGTGCTACCTGCGCGACGTCCTGGTCACCAGCGCCCATCGTGATCCCGAGGTCACCGCGTTCCTGGCCTGTTGGGCCTACGAGGAGCACTGGCACGGCGACGCCATCGCCCGCGTCCTCGACGCACACGGGGAACGGTCGGGCCCGGCCCGTCTGCGTGCCGTGCGGTCGCGCCTCGGTGTGCTCGAGTCGTTGCGGCCGGTCGCCTTCTCAGTCGGCTCGGCGGTGACGCGCCACGTGGTGGCGTTGCATATGGCCTGGGGTGCGGTCAACGAGTGGACGACCCAGAGCGGCTATGCCCGGCTGGCGGCCAAGGCGGACCACCCGGTGCTGACCGAGTTGCTCGGCCGGATCATGCGTCAAGAGGGCCGGCACATCGACTTCTACATGGGCCAGGCCCGTGAGCGCCTGGCGGGGCGGAGCCGGGTTCAACGTGCCGTGAGGACGGTGATGCGGCGTCTGTGGGAGCCGGTCGGCTCCGGCGTGATGCCGCCCGGCGAGGTCCGGTTCCTCGTCTCGCATCTCTTCGGCGACGACGATGGGTTGGTCGCGGCCCGGCGCATCGACCGCCAGGTCGATCGCCTCCCCGGCTTGGAAGGCATGCATCTGGCCGAGCGGGCCCGCGCCGCATTGGCGGCGTGACAACCCGCGGGACCGGCGGGCTCAGTTTCGCCGGGGCTCGGTCACAGAGAGCAGGTTCCCGTCGGGGTCCCTGAACCAGGCCACTCTGTCCCCGCCGGGGGCGGTCCATACGCCATGCGCGTCTTGGTCCATGCCCGCGAAACGCTCGAACTGCACCGAGCGTGACCCCAAGGCGGTGACGAGCTCGTCGATGTCCCTGACTGTCCACCCGAGCACGGTGTAGGGAGGAGGGGAGTGCTGGTCGACGACGGTCACCCGGACGACGGCGCCGTTGGCTGAGTGCGTCGTGGCGATCGGCGTCTCCTCGACGACCTCGAGTCCGAGGACGTCGCGGTAGAACGCGGTGGCGCGGGCGAGGTCGGTGGTGGCGACGAAGCCCACGAGCAATCCGGATCCGAGCACCTGAGCCTCCTCCCGGACCTCGACTCGGGCCAGCGTACCGGGACGTCAGCGGACCGGGAGGCCGCACTACGGTGTCGCTCCAGTGACACGAGCGGCGGAGGGCGGCATGGGATCGGCGGCCACCAACGACGAATTGGTGCGGCGCATGCTCTCGGCCTGGGAGCGCCGCGACACCGGCTTCATCCTCGAGCATCTGGCCGACGACGCCCTGTACCAGGCGATGCCGCTGCGGCCCATCGTGGGTCGAGGCGAGCTCGAGCCATGGGTGAGGAGCTTCGAGGGCGTCCCCCCGGGCCGGCTCGAGATCCGGAACCAAGTGGCCGGAGACAA
>DATGGF010000528.1:0-1592 GCA_035308625.1 Acidimicrobiales bacterium
GCCCCGCAGCACGCTCTCCTTGGTCTTGCGCACGGCCAGGGGGCCGTTGGCCGTGATGCGGTGCGCGTACTCTTCCGCCTTGGCCCGAAGCTCCTCCTTGGGCACCACTGCGTTCAGGAGCCCGAAGGCCAGTGCCTGTTCCGCCGGGACCTTGTCGGCACAAAGCAGGAACTCCATGGCCGCCGGGAACGGGACTTGGCGGGGCAGCCGTACCGTCGTCCCACCCCCGGCGAACAGCCCTCGCTTGGGCTCCATGACGCCGAAGTACGCCTCCGGACAGGCGACCCGGATGTCACACCCGCCCAGCATCTCCATGCCACCGGCCACGCAGGCCCCGTTCACCGCGGCCACGATCGGCTTGTACAGCTTCGTGCCCCGCAGCACGGCCCGCACACCGTCGTCGATGCGGTACCCGTCGATCTCCTCGACCTCCCGGGTGGAGATCTCCTTCTGGAGCTTGGTGATCTCCGGGATGTAGGTCTTCAGGTCCGCACCGGTGCAGAAGGCGTTGCCCACCCCGGTGATGATGGCCACCCAGGCGTCGTCCTCCTCGCCGAAGCGGTCCCAGGCCCGGCGCAGCTGGGCGAAGTGGTCCATGTCCATGCTGTTCATGGCATGGAGCCGGTCGATGGTGATCCACACCACGTGGTCATCGCCGAGCTCGTAGTGGACGGGCACGCTGGCTCCTCTCGTGTGCTTTCTCTGTTGCTCGTTCGCGGTCGTCTGCTCGTCGGCGCTGTTCAAGCCGGACGGGGCTCGCGGGGCAAGCCCAGGATGCGCTCGCCGATGATGTTGCGCTGCACCTCGGACGTGCCCCCGGCGATGCTGGCCGACTTGCTCCACAGCCACTGGCGCTGCCAGGTCCCCCAGGCGGGCGAGCTCGGTCCGACGACGTCGAGAGCCGTCTCGGACAGGTGCTGGGTCATGTCCGACCAGGTGAGCTTCACCCAGCTCGACTCGGGGCCCGGCTCGCGGCCCCTGGCCAAGTTGGAGAGCGTCCGCCAGTTGTGGGTCCGCAGCACGACCAGGGCGACGTACGCGTCGACCAGCCCGTCGGCCACATCGGGCTCGCCCAGGCTCCCGTTGGCCGCCGCCTCGGCGAACAGCCGGGCCAAGTGGCCCTCGTGGACCACCTCCTCTTTGAACGGGAAGTTGGTTCCCCGCTCGTGAGCCAGCGTGGTCGACGCCACCGCCCACCCCTGTCCGGGTGTGCCGACCACGTTGTCGTCGGGCACGAACACATCGTCGAGGAAGACCTCGTTGAACTCGGCGTCACCGGTGATCTGCACGAGCGGCCGTATCTCGATGCCCGGGGCGTCCATGGGCACGACGAGCAGCGACAGACCCCGGGCGCCCACCGACCCATCCTCGCTGCGGGCCAGGCAGAGGCCGTAGCGGGCGAACTGGGCGTACGACGTCCATACCTTCTGCCCGCTTACCCGCCAGCCTCCCTCGGTGGCTTCGGCCCGGGTGCGCAACCCCGACAGGTCCGATCCCGCCTCCGGCTCGCTGAACAGCTGGCACCAGATGTCCTCGGCGGTGGTGATGGCCGGGAGCCAGCGCGCGCACTGTTGCGCCGTCCCGTGGGCCAG
>DATGGF010000529.1:0-3902 GCA_035308625.1 Acidimicrobiales bacterium
GCCGGCGCCGGGCACTTCCTCCAGGAGGACAGCGGCCCGGAGCTGGCCCGGGTGGTGGCCGACTTCATCCGCGCCACCCCGACTCGAGCCTGACAAGCGAGGAGAGCCGCCATGGGACGCAAGATCCTCTTCGTCACCACCGACCAGCAGCGCTACGACAGCCTCGGCTGCAACGGCGGCGCGGTGGCCCGCACCCCGGTGCTCGACCGGCTGGCCGCCGAAGGCGTGAACTACCGGCGGGCCATGAACCAGAACGTGGTGTGCATGCCGGCGCGCTCGACCATGCTCACCGGGCAGTACGTGCGCACCCACGGCGTCTTCGCCAACGGCGTGCCCCTTCCGGCCGAGGCGCCCAGCATCGCCGAGTACCTGCACGAGCACGGGTACCGCACCGCGCTGTTGGGCAAGGCCCACTTCGAACCGGCCATGGACCTCGAGGGGCGGTGGCCCGAGAACCGCCTCGCCCGTGACGACTCGACCGGTCCCCACCGCGGCTTCGAGCACCTGGAGCTGGCCATGCACGGGCCCATCCCGTTGTGGCACTACGGCAAGTGGTTGATGGAGCAGCCCGGCCACCACGAACGCGGCTTCTACCAACTGTTCAAGGGCGGGAAGCTCAACGGCGAGCCGGGAGGCGACACCGGGGCCCCGCAGGTGGCACACAACCCGGTGCCCCGTGAGCTGTACCACACCGACTGGACGGCCGAGCGAGCGGTGTCATGGCTCGACACCCTGGCCGACGACGGCGACTGGTTCTGCTGGGTGAGCTTCCCCGACCCGCACCATCCCTGGGACCCGCCGGCGTCCGAGATG
Organism: Acidimicrobiales bacterium; assembly: GCA_035308625.1. Lineage (GTDB taxonomy): Bacteria > Actinomycetota > Acidimicrobiia > Acidimicrobiales > UBA8190 > DATGGF01. Next base: position 814 of record DATGGF010000529.1, read on the forward strand.
CACCGGGTCGACTGGCGCGACCTCGACCTGCCCGAGGGCCATCCCGGTGGGGTCGATGCCTGCCGGGCCGTGCTCGAAGGCAAGCCGCGCCACTGGCTCGCCTACTACGAGGGCTGGCACTCCAACTTGGAGGGTGGGCCGCCTGACTTCGTTCCCGCCACGATGACCGACGACCAGGTGCGCGAAGTGAACGCGCTGACCCACATCGAGAACGAGCTCATCGACGAAGCAGTGGGGCGCATCCTGGCTTGCATCGAGCGCCGGGGCTGGGAGCGCGACACGGATGTCGTGTTCACCACCGACCACGGCGAGCTCCAGGGCGACTTCGGGCTGCTTTTCAAGGGGCCGTACCACTGCGACGCGTTGATGCGGTTGCCCATGATCTGGCGGCCCGCCCCGTCGGCCGGTGTGGAACCGGCGGTCATCGAGGAGCCGGTGGGGCAACTCGACCTGGCCCCCACCTTCGCGGCCATTGCCGGCCTGCCCGTGCCCGACTGGGCCCAGGGCGCGCCGCTACCCACCGCGCCGGGATCCGGGCGCACACAGGTGCTCACCGAATGGGACAGCCAATTCTCGAGCGAGGACCTGCACCTGCGCTCGCTGTACTGCGACGGCTGGCTCGTCACCGCCTACGAGCCGGGAGGCGGCTACGACGGCACCGAGGGTGAGCTCTACGACCTCGGCGACGACCCGCACCAGTGGCACAACCTGTGGGACGACCCCGGTCACCGGTCGCAGCGCGACGAGCTGGTGACCCAGCTCGTCGACAGCCTGCCGCCGGCGCACCAACCCCGCCTGGAGGTGGAGGCCCCCGTCTGACCGTCCGACCGTCTGAACGCCCGACGTTCGACGATGTGGGCGGGGGTGATCCGGTCTCGGAATCCTCAGGCGGTGGGTGGCTCGACGGTGACGTTGTAGCGCTGGAGCACGGGGGCGCCGGCCCCCCACGCGATCACCGTCACCGACGCAGTGGACAGGTAGAGGCGCCAGGCGAGACCGTCGTCGGCCCCGAGCGCCCACGCCACCGCCGCCTTGATGGGCGAAACGTGGCTCACCACCACCACATCAATGCCCCGCGCGCCGGCGCCGTCCTCGGCGAACAGCTCGTCGCAGGCGGCCCGCACCCGTCGTCCCATCGCCTCGAGGGACTCCCCGCCGGGCGGCACGAAGGCTGGATCGGCCCGCCACCGCTGCCACACCTCGGCCGGCACCGAGCCGAACGCCTGCCCGTCGTACTCGCCGTAGTCGACCTCCACCCACCGGTCGTCGACCTCGAGGGGCAGGTCGAAGCCCAGCGCCATCGCCGTGTCGCGGGCGCGGCCCAACGGGCTCGTGATCACGCGGGCCGGAGGGACGACCAGCCGGCCCAGCGCGGCGGCTTGGGCGCGGCCTCGGTCGGTCAACGGCGACTCGGAGCGGCCGAGGAGGAGTCCTGCCGCGTTCGCCTCCGTCTCGCCGTGGCGGACGAGGACGAGCACGGCTCAGCGCACCAGGATCCGGCCGCAGTTGTCGCAGGTGATGACCGCGTCGGGCGGCGCCTTCTTGATGCGGTCCACCTCCATGGCCGGCAGGGTGAGATGACATCCACTGCACGAATTGCCGACGAGGCGCGCCGCTCCTGTCCCGCCGAGCTTGGTCCGCAGCGCCTCGTACCGACGCAGCAACTCGGGCGGCAGGCCTTCGGCCAGTGGCTGGCGCGGTGTCAGCTCTTCGTCGAGCTCCGCGTCGATCTCCTTCTCGGCCTCGGCGATGAGGCCCTTGAGTTGGGCGGCGCGGGCGTCGAGGCTGTGGCGTTCGACGTCGGCAGCTTGCAGGTCGCCGTCGAGGGGCTCGAGCAACTCCATCACCTCGAGCTCGCGATCCTCGAGGTCGGAGATGTGCCGGGCCAGGTGGCGTACCTCCTCGTCCATGGCCTGCAGGTCGCGCGCCGCGGACACCTGACCGCCGAACATCCGCTTCTCCAGCTCGGCCCGGCGGGCCTTGGACGCCTCGATCTGCTCCTCCAGCGCCGCTTGATGCGCCCCGTGCTCGTCGCGCTGGGCCCGGACCCCGGCCATGCGCGCCTCCAATCGGGCCTGTGCTGCTTCGGTGTCGGCCAGCTCGGCGCGGGCCGGCAAGGTGGCGCGCCGGTGGCGCAGCTGGTCGATGCGGGTGTCGTGCTCCTGGAGCTCGAGGAGCTGCTCGAACACGCCGCTCATGGCGAGGCGCTCCGCAGGGAGATCACTTCGGGCTGGCGCTCGGCCACCGACAAGGCGCCGGCCAGCGCGTCGTCGGCCAGTTCTTCGGCTTCGTCCCAATCGAACCAGCGCACGTGTGGGCTCTCGCCGTCAGCCGGTGCCGGTTCGCCGTCACCGGCCAGGAGCAGGTAGCGCAGGTCGAGGTGCTCGTGCCCTTTGGCGGCGTGGTGCACGTCCACGTGGAGCAGGCGCGGCTCACCGCCCGGATGGCTGAGGGCGAGCCCGGTCTCCTCCCGCGCCTCGCGTAGGGCGGCCTGCCAAGGCGGCTCCCCCGCTTCGACGTGCCCGCCCGGCTGCAGCCACCGGTGGAGCCGCTTGTGCCGGTGCAGGACTGTGCCCCGCCGCCCGGCCACCACGGCCGAGCCGGTGACGTGAACGGGATCGGCGTCTTCGTCGAAGGGGCGCGCCAGTGTGGCGAGGGCCTCGAGGACCCGGCGCCGCGACCGCGCCTCGCGGGCATCGGCCGGCTCGTGGCTGTCCACCGACTCCAGGACGACACGGCGCAGGTCGGGGTCCCAGTCACACCCGCTGTCGTGGGACGACGAGCGCGACGGCATCCCGCATCCCTACCACAGTGCCGGCCGGAGTTGGACCGCCCTCCGCCCCGGCACCGGCCCGTTCGGCAACGGGGGCGCGACCACCGGACACACCAGGAGCGCGATCCTGGAGACATGCGGTCGCGTACGACGACGAGGCACGGGCAATGAAACAGAGCATCCGGATCGGGCGCTTCTCGGGCGTGGACGTGGGCGTCAACTGGAGCGTATTCGTCATCTTCGGCCTGCTGGCCTGGGAGTTGGCCCGGCTCGTGTTCCCCTACTCCTACGCCGGGTCGACCACCGCGTACTGGGT
>DATGGF010000530.1:0-1534 GCA_035308625.1 Acidimicrobiales bacterium
CGTATGGCACGGTATAGGCGACGATCCTGGCCGGGCCTTCGAGCGACGGCATGACGTCGAGGGTTTCGGCCGACGCGTCGAGTTCCTGCTGGAGCTGGTGCGCCGGGATTGGCGGGTTGCTCCCGGGCCGCCGTGAGTAGACCCCGACCGCGTGCTTGGTCAGGTAGTAACCGTTCCCATGAACCACGGCATGGTCGCCCGTCCCCGATCGGAGCCAGTCGAGCGCGTTGGCGACTGCGTGGGTCACGTAGTTGCTGCCCGGCCCTCCGTGGTACGGAAGACCGCCGGTCAGGGTGAGCTGCCGTGTATCGCCGGGGACGATCCCAAAAGCATCTCGGGCCACCTCGATCGAGCTCGGGAAGCACGAGTACAGGTCGAAGGCGCCCACGTCGTCGGCGCCGATGCCCGCGGCGCCCAGCGCACTCGCGGCGCAGGCTTCGAGTGCCCGTGATCGGTGGACGTCCGGCCGCTCGGACAGGTACCAGACGTCATGGGCGTCGGCCCAACCCGACACATAGGCGACAGCGTCCTCGGCCAGACCCCAGTCGCGGGCGGTGGCGGCGTCGGTGACGATCAGGGCGGCCCCCATGTCCACGTCCATCACCGCGTTCACGTACTTGGGATAGGGGTGGAAGATCATGCGGTTGTCGGCGCTGACCGTCATGATCTCGTCGGCGGTGCGCCGGGAGGGGAACCACGACATCGGATTCCGGGTCGCGACCTCGTTGAGCCCGGCCATCAGCTCGCCCATGGCTGCCCGATGAAGGTCAGGACTCTCCCCGGCAGCATGGGCCACCGCGGATTCGATGAGCGCGTACATGGTGGTGGCCTGGTCGAGCCCGTGGGCACGTTCCACCGGGTGGACGCCCAGATCGGGCTCAAGCGCCGGCCAGGTGTCGGGCCAGCCGTCAGCCGTGGGCCAATCCAGCCGGATGCCCGCCTTCTTGGCTCGCCGCCGGGTGGCCAGAGCCTCGGCCCCCACGATGAGGATCCGCGGCCGTCCTCCTTCGGCGATCAGCTCGGCGCCTCGGTTGACCAGCCACTGGGGGATCGATCCGCCCATGCCCGAGCAGCGGGTCAGGGCCGACTTGGCCCCGATGCGCTCGGCTAGGGCCTGGGCCGGGTCGCCGTGGCGGACCGACAACGAGTGCACCACGAAGCAGTGGGTGAGGTCTTCGAGGACTCGCCCGGGCGTCGGCGTCGCCGCCGGCGCGGATGCCGAGGCCGACGCCGCGGCCAGTCGTGACGCCTCGGCCATGAGCTCGAAGGGATCAGGCGCCTCGAGCGGGTTCTCCTCGCGGTTGGTCAGCTGACCGGCGCCGACCACCACCGGGACCCTGGTCCAGTCCGTCATGTCGCCTCCGTGGTCGCGTCGGGCGATGCCGGGGTGACGGGCCCGACCGGACACTCGGTCTCGAAGATGCTGCCGACCCGGCGCGGTCTACCGCTCGCTCAACCGGCCCAGGTCGGCGGCGAGTACCTGCTTGCGTTCGACCCCGGGCTTGCGAGGCCGAATCGACACGTCCACATCACT
>DATGGF010000531.1:0-7084 GCA_035308625.1 Acidimicrobiales bacterium
TGGCCCTCCCGGCGGATCATGCCCACCCCGATCAGGTACCGGGCGCCCCCGGAGACCGCCGCCGGGCTGACTTGGAGCAGATCGCACAGCTCGGCCGAGGTCAGCGATCCGGAGTCGGTGGCCAGCAGCGCGGCGAAGATCCAGGCCGCCATCCGCGGCAGCCCGGAGGCGACCAGCACCGAACCGAACCGTTCGGTGAACCGCAGCACCCGCTCCCGCCGGTCACCCTCATCCTGCCCGCTCACCAAGTTCCACGCCTCCATCCCGGTCTGGCGACCAGCCTCCACCTTGAGTCGCTTCCCGCATCATTCAACCTGCGCAAATTTTTAAACTTTCACAAGTTTGTGAATTTACTGTAGTCTCTGAAGCATGACTGGGGCAATTGAGATCATCGGGCTCCGCAAGGCATACGGCAAGACGACCGCGCTGGACGGGCTCGATCTGAGCGTCGCGACCGGCGAGGTCCACGGGTTCCTCGGGCCCAACGGCGCGGGCAAGACGACCACGATGCGAGCCGTGTTCGGCCTGACCGAGCTCGACGCCGGCGCGGTGTCGTGGGACGGCGCGCCGGTCGGCCCATCCCAACGCCGGCGCTTCGGCTACATGCCGGAGGAGCGCGGCCTCTACCCGGGCATGCATGTGGGCGAGCAGGTCGAGTACCTGGGCCGGCTGCACGGGCTCTCCCCCGCCGGCGCCGCCGCCGCCACCCGGAGCTGGCTCGAGCGCCTGGGCATCGCCCAACGGGCCGGCGACAAGGTGGAAGCGCTCTCGCACGGCAACCAGCAACGCGTCCAGCTGGCCGCCGCGCTGGTCCACGACCCCGAGCTGGTGGTCCTGGACGAGCCGCTGGCCGGGCTCGACCCCGCCGGCATCGACGCCATCGGCCAGGTGCTGGTGGACCAGGCCCGGTCCGGCTGCTGCGTGCTGTTCTCCAGCCATCAGCTCGACCTGGTCGAGGAGCTGTGCGAGATGGTCACGATCATCGACCACGGCCGCCTGGTGGTGAGCGGCACCGTCGACGAGCTGGCCACCAGTGGGGCACGGCGCCTGGTGGTGCGCGTCGAGGGCAACCGTGACGGCGCCTGGGCCCGGGCCCTCCCCGGCGTGACCGTGTCGGAGGCGTCGGGCGGCGAGCTGCGCCTCGTGCTCGATCCGGGGACCGACAGCGACCTCGTGCTCCAGGCGGCCATGGCGCAGGGGAAGGTGACCGAATTCTCCCTCGAACGGCGCCGGCTGTCGGAGGTCTTCCGCGAGGCGGTGCGATGAAGGCGATCATCCCGGTGCTGGCCATCGCGGTGGCGGTGGCCATCCGCGTCGTGCGCTACCGCCGACGCCACGCGGCTGCGGGGGCCGAGCGGCAGCGCCGGCGACGCTCGGGCCCGGGCTGGCTGGGTGACGCCGGCCTGGTGGCCGGGCGCGAGGTGCGCGAGCGGCTGCGGGGCAAGGCCTTCCGCATCGGCACCGCGATCATCCTGGTGGTGGTGTCGGCCGCCATCGTGATCCCGGTGGTGAGCAAAGGGGGGCCGGGGCACGAGCCGGTGGGGGTGGTCGGCACCGTGCCCGCATCGACGCGCCAGTTGCTGCAGATCCTGGCCAAGCACAGCGGCTTGGACGTCCGGATCGTGCCCGTCCAGGACGACGTGGCCGCCGACGAGGCGCTGCGCTCGGGGAAGATCGCCTTGTGCATCACGGGCGGCCAGATCCGGCTGCTGAAGGCGCCGGCGGCGAGCGACACCTCGAACAGCGCCGTCTTCGTCCGGGCCCTGGCCCAGGAGCTCGGGATCGAACGCGCCTACACCGATGCTCGATTGACGCCCGGCCAGGTCGAGCAGCTGGCCCGGGCCGCGCCCGTCCCCGTGGTGGGACTCCAGGCGACGAACAAGTACGGCATCGTGCAGGGCACCTCGGTCATCGGCGTGATCCTCGTCTTCATCATGCTCACGCAGTACCTGACGTGGACCCTCACCGGGGTCATGGAGGAGAAGGCCAGCCGGGTGGTCGAGGTCCTGCTGGCCACCGTGCGCCCGATAGAGCTCCTCGCCGGCAAGGTCCTCGGGATCGGACTGGTGGCCATGGGCCAAGCCGTCCTCGTGCTCGGCTTCGCCGTGGCCCTGGCCGAAGGGGTGGGTTCGAACCTCCTCCACGGCACCGCGCCGTTGGAACTGGCCGCGGCGGGCCTGTGGCTGTTGCTGGGCTACGCCTTCTGGTGCTGGGTCTACGCCACGGCCGGCTCGATGGTGGAGCGCCAGGACCAGGTGCAGAGCCTCGCCTTGCCGCTGAGCCTGCCCATGCTGGTGGGCTACATCACCTCGCTCACCGTCGCCGGCAGCGGCAACCCCAACCTGTTCGCCGACGTGCTCGCCTACCTGCCGCCCACCGCGCCCTTCGCCATGCCGGTGCTGGTGGGACTGTCCGCCGTGACGTGGTGGGAGTTCGTGGCCTCAGCGCTCATCAGCGTGGCCACCACGGTGGCGGTGGCCCGGTTGGCCTCGCGTCTGTACCGGCGGGCGGTACTGCGCACCGGGAAGCGGGTGAGCGTGCGGGAGCTGCTGGCCGGCCTGGCCCGGAGCTGATCGGGCCGGCGGCGACGGCCCCCTCAGACGAGCTCTTCCACCTTGACGATCTTGGTGGCGCGCACCGGGTACTGGTCGGGGTACTCGACGACCCGCACCCGGCCGACCGGGCGGTAGCGCCCGGCCTCGATCACCTCGCGGGGCACATACGGGTCGAGGCCCATGGTGCGGAAGAGCCGGGTGGTGGGCTCCCAGATGGTGACGCGCTCGTGCCAGCGCAGGAGGTCGAGCTTGCGCAGGATCACCATGAACGTCACCAAGGTGCCGGCCAGGACGCCGGCCACCAGGGCGCCCCACACCGTGCCGCCCGGCAGCACGGCGATCAGGCCGACCAGGAGCAGGAGTAGGAGGATCAGCCCGGTCCACTCGATGGGTGAGAGCGCCTGGCCGGTGGCCGCCTCGATCAGCGCCCGGTCCGCGCTCATCGAGATGCACAGGGCGACGAGCTCCTTGTAGACGGCCTCCTCCTGTGCGTTCGTCGGCGCCAGGGCGAACACCGCGTTGGTCAGCTCGAGATACGACGCCGTGGCCCGGTGGTAGTCGACGAGGCGGAAGTCGATCTGGTCGGTCAGGTGGCGATCGACCAATTCACGGATGCGCTCGCGCTCGGCCGGTCCGAACACCGCCACCATCTGGTGGATGGAGAACAGCGCGGCGTTGCCTTTGGCCACGAGGTCCTGCACCAGGCCGAGGCGCTCACGGGTGCGCACGATGGTGAAGGCGAGGAGCACACCGAAGAGAAAGGCGGCCATCGACGCCATGGCCACGTCGACGCGCACATCGCCCCGCCTCGACCCCACCAGCAGCGACGCGCCGGCCACCGCCACCGCGGCGAGCACCGACGGCACGACGACGACGTCGCCCGACCCGATGCCCACCAGCACCGATCGCAGTGTCGCCTGGGGCGCGTCCGCCCGGCCGTTGGTCGTCGCCATGGTTTCGCCCACCCCCGTTCCGGGGCGACCTTACCGAGATGGATCGGCCGCGTGCATGCCCGCACACGGCGAGGAGGAGCGACGGCTCAGGGGCCGAGCCGCTTCCAGTCGGCGCCGTTGGTCGTGCGCCACAACCCAACGCCCGTTTCGCACACCCAACCGTGGGTGGCGTCGGCGAAGACGACGTTGCCGCTCGCCCCGGCAACCAGGCCGGCCCTGGCCAGCCCCGGCGCCAAGCGCCACGTGCGGCCGCCGTCGGTCGTCTCGAAGACGGCGCTGCGGTCGGGGTACAGCCAGGCATCGGCGCTGGAGACGACGGCCAGGTTCTCGTGGCCCAGTGAGTAGGGCGTGACGTAGCCGCCCACCGGGAACCCGCCCGCGCCGTCGAGGGTGACGTTGCTGCTCAGCACCGGCGCATTGGCCGCGGCGGCGAGGAGCCACGCCCGTCCACCGTCGTCGGACCGGTACAGCGCCTTGGCCTGGGCGCCGGCGCTGCCCTGCGACGCGCACGTCAACCAGAGATCGGCAGTCGACGAGGCGGCCAGCTGCTGGCCGAAGGAGAACGACGGCGGGCAGGGATCGGGGCGACTGGCCCACGACCGGCCGCCGTCACTGGTGAAGGCGATGCGCCCCGACGCCGGGCCGCCCTGGCCGTCGGGCCCGAAGGCGAGCACGTAGGCGCGTTGCGCCGAGATGCGGGCGAGCTCGATGTCCTGGTCGCTGATGGACAGCGAGCTGTTCTCCTCGACGGGGGGCGTCGACGCGGTGGGCGACCAGCGTGACCCACCGTTGGTGGAGACCTCCACCACCACCGGGCACGACGGCGCCGACCCGGCCGGGCTCACCGGACAGGTCCCGACCACCGCCCACACGCCCGACTCGATGGCGCTCACATCGGACACCACCGGTCCGATGGGCGCCTGCGACCAGCTGCGGCCCCCGTCGGAGCTGACCCACAGGGGCACCGACCCCGACGACGTCGGCGCGCCACCCCAGAGATAGCCGTGGCTGCGGTCGGGGAACTCCAGTTGGGCGGGAAAGCCGGTGGGGAGCGAGGGGTCGACCACGCGCCAGGTGTTCCCGCCGTCGTCGCTCGAAGCGAGGAGGGTGTCCGATCCGTGGACGGCCATGGCGAACCCGCGATCGGGGCTCAGGAAGACGACGTCGGCCAGGTCCGACGGCGGGACGAGGGTGCCACGCGCCAGCAGGCCGAACTGCGAGGAGAAGGCGATCTCGGCCTGGGCCGAGCTCGCCCGGGGCACATACAACCCACCGACCACCACGCCGAGCGCCATGGTGCCGGCCGCCACCGTGGCCAGCACCGCGTTGGTGCGCCGGCGGCGCAAGCGGGCGGCCCGAGACAGCACTGCCCCCAGTGCGCCGGCCGAGGGCTCCGGTGGCGACGGGTCATCCAGATGCGTGAGCATCGTCCTCTCCTCTGTACTCGGCGCCGTCGAGCTGCCGGCGCAGCGCGGCGAGCCCGCGCGAGGCGTGCACCTTCACCGTCCCCGGCGAGCACCCGAGCGCGTCGGCGACCTCCAGCTCGGGGAGGTCGGCCAGATAGCGCAGGAAGACCACTTCCCTCTGGCGCCGGGGCAGCCGCCGCATGGCCCGGGCCAGGTCGATGCGCTCGGTGAGATGGGGATCGACGAGGGCGAGCGGCTCGTCGATGGTGGCCGGCTGCCGTCGCCTCCGGCGGTGGCGGTCGATGGCCAGGTTGGTGGCCACCGTCACCACCCAACCCTCGGGACGCGCCGACAGTCGCGCCCAGTGGAGGTGCGACCGGGCCAGTGCCTCCTGGGCGACGTCCTCGGCGTCCCCCCGGTCACCGAGCACACGGAACGACACGCGGTAGGCGAGACGGTACAGCTCCGCGAACGCCTCTTCGAACGTCTCGTCGTCGGCCACGGACCTCGTCATCGCCCCCCGCTGCGCCCTGCCTGTTCTCACGGCCGGGCGCCCTGAGAGGTTGACAGATCGGGCCCGAAGATGCCGTCAACGCAACCGCTGTCTCCGGACGTGAGGGGACCAGACGGCCCACGGGCCGGACGACCGAAGGAGGCGAGGCGATGTCGATGCCACTGCTGGCCGGCCCGAGCGACCGGCGTTCCCTGTTCACCCTCGGCGTGCTGGGCGTCATCCTGATCGTCGCCTGCACGGCGGCCATCAGCCTGGCCCGGGCTCGTCATCACGGCGCGCCGGTGACGGCTTCGGCCGGGCGTCGACGCACCCTGGCCGGGGACACCTCGGCCTGCACCGCGTCGCAACTGCGCGTCACCCTGGGGCCGGGGCTCGACGATGCGCACGACGCAGGAGGTGTGGTCGTGTTCACCAACACCGGCGCGTCGCCGTGCGACGTGGACGGCTACCCCACGGTCACGGCCTTCGCTTCGGGCGGCAGCGTGCTCTCTGCGGTGCCCGTGCTCGCCGGCCCCCTCGGCGGGTGGCGCTCGCCTCTGGCGCTGTCGGCCACCACCCTCTCCCCGGGGGACTCGGCCGAGGTGGCGATCGAGTCTCCCGCCCACCAGCCCGACGGGCAGGCCTGTCCGACGGCGGCCGTGCTGCGCGTGCGGCCACCGGGGAGCCCGACCTTCGCCTTGCTGTGGGCCACGCTGACCGCGCCGCCCTCAGCAGCTCCGGTGGCGCTCCCGATGTGTCACGGGTTCGCCGTCCACCCGTTCATGCCGGCCGGGGGCACCGCGCGGTGACCCGGTGACGCCGTGGCACGATGAGGTCATGACCACCGAGGAGCGCATCGAAGTCCAACGCGCCATCGCGGCGCCGGCCGCCGCCATCTTCCGGGTGCTGCGCCACCCGCAGGGACACGTCGACATCGACAGCTCGGGCATGCTGGTCGATGCCGACGGAGACCCGGTGGAGAAGGTGGGCGACAGCTTCGTGGTGCACATGGACCGCGAGTCGCTCAACGACTACCCGCTCGGGCGTTACGACGTGACCGTGGTCATCACCACCTACGAGCCCGACCGGGAGATCGCCTGGACGGTCATCGGCCAGATCCGCCCGCCCATGGGCCACGTCTACGGCTACCGCCTCGAGCCCGTCGACGAGGGCACGCTCGTCACCTCGTACTACGACTGGTCGACGGTGGACCAGAGCTGGAAGGACTCCGGCGTGTTCCCCGTCATGTCCGAAGGGGCGCTGCGGGCGACGCTGGGCATCCTGGCCCGCACGGTGGCGCGACAGCCCCGTTGACCGAGGCCGGTCCCGGCGGACGGGCCCAGCTCAGCCGGGCCCAGCTCAGCCGGTGACGGCGGTGAAGCGACGGGCGTCCTCCGCCGCGTACTTGGCCACCGCGGTGTCGACCTTGGCCGTGCGCTCCACCGCCTCGACCACCTCGGCCAGCCGGGGACCGGGGAAGGCCAGGGTCATCTCGTCGGCCCGCATGCCGGTGCGGGCCCGGCTCAGGGCGCAGCCGACGCTCGCCGCCATCTCGCCGCGCTGGGCCAGAGCCACGATGTGGCACTGGGGCTTGCCCTCGATCCGCAGCGCCGGCAACGCGTCCGAGAGCACCATGAGCTGCCGCCCGTTCACCCGCAGGAGCACCACGTCAGGATC
>DATGGF010000532.1:0-4373 GCA_035308625.1 Acidimicrobiales bacterium
CACTGGCGTGTCGGTGTTCATGCCCGACTCCCGGACATGGGAGTTCCGGCGCGGTCCCGTGTTCGCCAACGTCGTCTTCTTCGACGAGCTCAACCGGACACCCCCGCGCACGCAGGCGGCCCTGCTCGAGACCATGGAGGAGCGCCAGGTCACGGTGGACGGCGTGTCGTGGCCGTTGCCCGAGCCGCACCTGGTCATCGCCACGCAGAACCCGCTGTCGCAGCTGGGGACGTTCCCGTTGGTCGAGAGCCAGCTCGACCGCTTCGCCGTGTCGACATCCATCGGGTATCCCGACGCCGACACCGAGGCTCGGCTGGTGGCGCATCAGGGGGGCAAACCGGCGCTCGCCGAGTTGGGCCCCGTGTGCACCCCGGCGCAGTGGCACGGGGCGCAGCTGGTGGTGGAGCAGGTGCCCGTGGCCGAGGCGGTGGCGCAGTACGCGGTGGCGCTGGTGCGGGCCACGCGCACCGCGCCCGGCGTCCGCCTCGGGGCCAGCCCCCGTGCCGCGATCTGGCTGATCCGCACCGCCCAGGCGCACGCCGTGCTGGCCGGTCGTGACTTCGTCACTCCCCACGACGTGAAGGCCATGGCCCCGGGATGCCTGGCCCATCGGCTCCTCACCGACCGCGGCGGGGACGAGGGGTTGGCGGCGGTCGCCGGCGTGCTCGACCACGTGCCCGCCCCTCGCCCTTGAAGCGCCGGCCGGTCGTCCCGCGCCCCGGCGGCGTCCGGCCGGTCCGGGCCCTGCCCCGGGTCTTGGCCTGCCTCACCGGGTTCGCCGGCTGGGAGGCGGTGGCCCATTTCGGCGGGGCCGGCTGGGTCCAGGCGCTGGGCGACGTGGTGGGGGCGACCCTGGTGGTGGGCCTGTTCGCCCCGGCCGTCGCCTGTGCCCGGAGCCGGCTGGTGGTGACCTCGATGCCGGCCGACACCGTGGCCGGGCAGGGCTGTGCCCTGGCGGTCGACGTGTCGACGCGGGTGCGGGTGCAGGCGCTGGAGCCGCCGGGCCCGGTGGTTTGTCTCGGTCCTGGTGCCGATGTGCTGCCCGTGGCCCCCGTGCGCCGGGGCGTGCACACCGGCGTCCTGGTCGAGTTGGCCAGCGCCGCACCGTTCGGCCTGCTGTGGTGGCGCCGGCGCGTGCGCGTGCTGTTGCCGCGCGAGCTGGTCGTTGCGCCACGCCTGGGGCCGGCCATGGACATGGCGCCGGTGGAGGACGACCGCCCCGGCGACGACGGGCGTCTGGCCCGGGCCGAGGTGGGGGAGCCTCGCTCGGTGCGCGCCTATCGCAGCGGTGACCCGCGTCGCGCCGTGCACTGGCCGGCCACCGCGCACAGCGGCGAGCTCGCCATCAAGGAGATGGAGACGCCCCGAGCCGAGCCGGTGGTGGTCGACGTGCGCCTTCCGGCCGACCCCGACGCGGCCGAGCGACTGGCGGAACGGGCGCTGGGATCGGTGGCGACGCTGCTCGAGCGCGGCGCGGCAGTGGTGTTGGGCACGAGCGAGCCCGACGGCCAGCGCATCGACGCGGTCCACACCGTGGTCGAGGCCGGGAGACGCTTGGCCCGCGCCGTGGGCGATCCGGGCGTCGCCGCCGGGCTCGAGGTCCACCAGGGCGAGGCGGAGCTGGGGGCCGACCGGCCCGACGACGCGGGCTCCGACGACGAGGGGCGACAGCGCCGGAGCCGGGGGAGCGCCATGGAGCGGATCCGGCGGGCCAATGCCCCCGGCCCGCCCGAGCACTCCGTGCCCCTGCGGGTGGCCTGCGGCGCGTCGGTGCTGTGCGGCATCGCCGCGGTGTGGTCGCAAGGCGAGATCTCGGCCACCGCGGCCCTGGTGTCGAGCGCCTTGCTGGTGGTGGGGATGGGGTTGTCGTACCGGCTCCGCCAACGGCCCATGCTGTGGGCCAAGTTGCTGCTCGCCTTCGGGGCGATGGCCAGCTTCGGTTGGTTCTTCCATCAGCTGGCCAGCCAGCAGGCCGCCGATGTGGCCACGGTCGAGGACCCCCTGGCCGTGCTGTTCATCGCCATCCAGGTCCTGCACTCCTTCGACGTCCCGGCGCGGCGAGACCTGGCGTTCTCATTGGCCGGCTCGGCCATCCTCATGGCCGTGGCCGGAGCCCAGGCCACCGACATGTCCTTCGCCGTCTACGTGGTGGCCTGGTCGGCGCTCGCCTTCTGGGCCCTCACCGGCATGTGGGCGTCGGCCGCCGAGATGCGCCGGGCGCCGCTGCGCTCATGGGGACCGGGACTGGTCGGTACGGTCCTGCTCGGCCTGGGCGCGTTCCTCGTCGTGCCGGCGCCACAGGTTGCGGGGAGGATCGACTTCCCGCTGAACCCCGGAGGGAACTTGGCCCTCGACTCGCCGCTCGGGCTGGCCGGTGACGGGGCCAACGCGTCGGAGCCGGCCCGGCCGGGAACGCCGGCGGGGCTCAGCCGGGTGGGCGGGTTCACCGGGTTCGCCAAGCGGCTCGACACGGCTTTGCGCGGGACGCTCAGCAACGAGGTGGTCATGCGGGTGCGCGCCCAGGTCCCCTCGTACTGGGTAGGCGAGACCTTCGACCGCTGGGACGGCCAGAGCTGGATCACGAGCGGCGCGGCGCCGAGGATCCTCCAGTCGGGCTCGCCCTTCGCCGTGCCCGCGGTCGACAGCGCCGTGTCGTCCAACACGAGCGACCTGCAGACCTTCTACGTGGTCCAGTCGACGCCCAACCTGGTGTTCCACGCCGACATCGCGGCCAGTGTCTGGTTCCCCGCCCGCAGCATCTTCGTGCGCGACGACGGGACGATCGTGTCGCCCATCGCGCTGGGGCGCGGCGCCATCTACACGGTGCGTTCGTATCCCAACACGGCCAGCCCGGTCGCCCTGGCCTCCACCGCCGGCGATCCCGCCGCCGGCCTGAGCGCCCGGGACCGAGCTCGGTACCTCGAGCTCCCCTACGAATACCCGCAAGCCGAGGCGCTGGCCTTGGCCGTCACCGCGCACGCCACGACGACGTACGGCAAGGTCCAGGCCCTCATCGCCTATATGGCGGCCCACACCCGCTACTCCCTCGACATCCCGCCCATCGCCGCCAACCAGGACGCGGTGAACACCTTCCTGTTTTCCACCCACACCGGGTTCTGCGAGCAGATCTCCTCGGCGCTGGCCGTGATGCTGCGGACGCTCGGCATCCCCGCCCGTGAGGCCGCCGGGTTCGTCCCCGGGCCCTACAACCCCATCACCGACCTCTACGACATCCAGGCCCGCGACGCCCATGCCTGGGTGCAGGTGTGGTTCCAAGGCTTCGGCTGGCAGAGCTTCGATCCCACCGCGTCGGTGCCGCTGGCCAATCCCGCTCCGGGCGTGACCGCCTTGCAGGAAGCGGGGCACGTCCTCGGGCACGTCCCGCTGGCGCCCGTGGGCGGTGGGCTCGTGGTAGTGGCCGCCGTATCGACCGCGGTGACGTGGCGGCGTCGCCGCCCGGCCACCTGGGCCGAGCGCGTCGCCCGCGACATGGAGCGGGCAGGGGCGCGGACCGGACGCATGCGCCGGGCCGACGAGACCCTGTCCGAGTATGCGGACCGGTTGGATGTCGACGGGCAACGACCGGCGTCGTGGCGGTCGCTCGCCGATGTGGTGGAAGCCGCCGTTTACGGCGGACGCGACTCGCCGCAAGTCCAACGGGAGGCGGACGCGCTCCGCCGCGCACTCGGCCGCCGTCGCCGCCCACGCGACGCCGTTACGGGATCGGCCCGATCCCCATCAGGTGCCCGATGAACGACTTGTTGGCTTCGGGATTCCCCGACTGCCCGGCACAGGCGGGGTCGGGATCGGCGGCCGCGCACGAGCCGAAGAAGGCCGCCCACGGAGTGCCGTCGGGTCCGATGTCCACGCCGACGAAGTCGTCTCGCGCCTCCGGGGGCGAGCCCGCGTAGACGGGGCTGGCCGGATCGTCGAGCGTGGTGCCGGCGAACACCGGGTCGGCGTCGAGCGCGTTGCGGGTGACGCTCAGGAAGGCGTCGAGGCCCGTGCCCGCGGCCGTGTCGGCCAGGTAGGAGAGGGCCACCTCGCCATGGCCCGCTTCGGCCACGAACCACTCGGACACGCTCTTCGACCCCGGCACCGTCATGTCGCGTGGACCCACCCAGCTCCTTCCCTGGTCGGTGCTCGTCCACAGATCCAGCGCGTCACCGTTCTGGGCCACCAGGTAGAGGTTGCCTTCGGGATCGACCCGCAGCTCGCCGTCGGCCGGGACCGAGCGGGGCGACCCGTCGCCGTTGAGCAGCACCGGGAAGCTCTCTGCCTCGTCGGTGCTGCGGGCCAGATAGGTGTGCGATCCGCAGGACACGAGCACGTACAGCGAACCATCGGGAGCGCCCTCGGGGTAGTTGCCGTCA